>CAZANL010000143.1:0-2021 GCA_964486115.1 uncultured Planctomycetota bacterium | reverse complement strand
AGCGAACTCGGATGGTGCTGCGAACTTCGACGTCGGGGCGGAACTGGACGCGCTTCGGCGGCGGATCGCGGATCTTCCTGCAGCGACCCGCCGGTACTATGGGCTCGACGCGGCGCCTGGTGACCGACTCGAACTCGCGAACGACCTGCCCGTGCTCAATGGGCTGGCCGAGGTGGAGCCCATCATCACCCACGAGCAACTGTTCGATGCCGTGGCCCAGGCGGTAGATGGCATCCACTCTGCAATGGAACTCGAGCGGATCGTCGACGGCATCAGTCGGTTCGCCGACCGCCGGCCGACGGGACTCCCGCGCCGGACGCGGACGCTGGTTCGCCGGATGCTGAGCCGATCCCAGAAGGGTCTTGGGACCTGGGCCACGCCCCGCTCGATGGTCCAGCTGGTTCATCTCTGGCTGACCGGTACCCGCTGCGAGATGCGCTGTCAGCCGCCGACCGGTCCGGACCGGTCGATCGACCTTCGTCTGGCGGAGCTGAGCGCGCGTGTCGAGCATGGCGTGGCGGGGCCGCTGCTTGCCACGCCGACTCACGAGTACGGTTGGCTCGCGCCGCGGCGGCTGGTCGAGCGTATGCACCAGCTTCATGAACTGGGTCTGCACCCGCCCCAGCTGGATCTGATCCAGGGCCTGCTGCGGCTCGCGCCGGATGGCCGCGAGGAGGCGCTCTCCGCCACGGCTGACCTGCCGGGCAAGGCGGGCGTGGTCGTGCGCTGGGCGCTAGGGGGTCAGGAAGCTCCCTCGACGGAGTGGGCCGGCGCCTGGCTGGCGGCCGGCCGCGGTCGCACTCCTCGCGGTGTGATCGAGCCGCTGGTTCTGACAGGCTTGTCGGATGAGGTGCCTGACGGTATCACCCCCGCCCGCTACCGCTGGGTGGCCCATGGCGAGAAGCGCACCGGACAGCAACGCATCCGGCTCTCGATCAGCCCCAGCGACCGTAGCGGTCTGGACGAGGCGGCCTTCCCGATTCAGGCCTTGCATGCGGGCATCAGCCAACGACGACGGCCCACGGTGTTCATGCCGGGCTTCATGAGGCAGTGGCGGGCCTCGATCTGGCCAGGGAATCCAGACCCTCATCTGGCGGGGCTGATCCAGCGGCTGATGGGCCGCATCGACTGCAACGCGACGTCGCTCGAGCCGAGCCGTAGCTATCTGGAGCCGTTGTTCCAGCCCGACCGCAACTGGTCTGCGCTGGGCCTGCTGGTGCTTGGAATCGCAATGGTGGGCAAAGACACCGATCTGCGCGGGGTGGCGGTCGAGGCGCTGCACGGCGCAGTCGTCGATGGACGCGCACAGCCGCGGCAGCTGAGCGGGACGCTGCTTCAGCTGATGGGCGGTGGGTGGGTCAAGCTCAATCGGCTGGCCGATGCTCTGAGGCGGTTGTCGGATATCTCGGCGCTGACCAGCTGGTTCTCGGTCTGCATTCTGGATGCACTGATCGTGTCGGGGGACGAGCTGCCACGGGACGCTCATCATCTGCTCGAGTTGTGGCTGGAGCTGCTGGGTAAGCTTGGATTGCTCCCGAGTCAGCAGGCACAGGACAAGCTGCGGCGGCTCAGGGGTTCGAGCAAGACGGCGCAGCTGGGCCGGGCCATCCTGGCCCAGAGCGAAGCGTCCGATGCGCGGGGGCGGGCGAGGGTCGAGCTGGAGTTCCTGGCGGGCCGTCTGGAGAGAACGGGACGTTGCTCCGGCTCTTACTGACGCTGGTCTGTCTGGGGCTGCTACCCTTTCAGCTGAAGGCCCAACGCGTGGTCTGGCTCGATCAGCTGAATTTGAGTCATGTCCGTCAGGGGTGGGGGATCGCACGGGCGCGGACCTCGGTCACGGGGCAGCCGATCCGGATCGCCGGCATCCGCTATGCACGAGGTGTGGGGACCCATGCCGAGAGTGGCATGACCATTCTGCTGGATGGTCAGGCCCGAGCGTTCGTGGCTCAGGTCGGCATCGACGACGGGTCCCGGGCTGGCTATAGCAGTGCGCAGTTCCAGGTGATCGGTGACGGGAAGCT
>CAZANL010000142.1:0-9272 GCA_964486115.1 uncultured Planctomycetota bacterium | reverse complement strand
CGGTGGTGAGGTTGCCGGTGTGGAGATCCATGCGGGCGATCCTGACCAGCGATCCGATCAGGTCCTGCCGCATGCCCATTCGCTTATGTAGCTTGAGTGCTTCCTTGAAGTGGATTCGGGCGTCGTCGTAGGCGCCGGTCTGCTCTGCGACCAGGCCGAGGTTTCGCGAGATGCGTGATCGGACGAGCACGTCCGCCGAGGCATCGGACAACTCAATTGCCTCATCGAACTGGTCTGCGGCTTCCTGCAGATTGCCCATTGCCCAGTGCGCCTCACCGATCAGGTTGGCGGCGCGCCCGAGGCCCTGTGGGTGGCTGGCCTTCTTGAGAAGCTCCTGTGCTTGATCGAACAGCTTCAGCGCCTCCTCAGGCCGGTTGTCACGAAGGGGGCCTTCACCGAGGTTCAGCAGGCTCTCAGCCATGCCGGGTAGGTCGGAGGACTGTTCGTACCGCTGGTGGGCTCGATTGAAGTAGTCACAGGCCGACTGCTCCTTACCGCGGGCGCGCTCCATCTGCCCCAGATGATTGAGCACAGAGCCGAGCCCATTCCCGTCGCCGGTCTGGATGAACAGAGTCCTGGCGCCATGGAGAAAAGTCTTGGCTTCTCTCCAGCGGCGTTGCCTGAGATGGATCTTGCCCTGCTCCATCTGAGCTCGCGCGGCCATTCGAGCGGCGTTGACTTCTAGCAGCTGATATTTATCCAGTGCGTTCTGGTAGTGACCTTCTCGTTCGAGAACCTCGGCGAGCCGGGCATAGAAGCTCGGCAGCCGGTCGAGCGCGGACGGGTCGCTCTCGAGCAGATCCAGTAGCCGGAAGTAGTGCTGGATTGCCAGTTCGTTGTCGGCTTCGGCGGCGAACTGCGGGGCACTCTTTTCGAGGTATTCCAGTTCCTTGACGGTGTCGCCACTCTCTCGAAAGTGATGGGACAAGATGGCGTAGTACGGCTCGAGGTTGGGGAAGTGATTCAACTCGATCCAGCGCCCGATGACGCGGTGGTAGCGGCTGCGAGTTTCGTAAGCGATGCTCTCATAGAGCGCCTCGCGAGCTGTCTTGTGGCGGAACTCATAGGCCTGGTCGTCCTCGGTTGCGGTGAGCAGGTTGTCCCGCAATGCCGCCTCCAGTGCTGGGCGGACGGCGGCGTTGCTCTTGTCGAGTTGAGTGCACAGGTCGAGCAACATCTCCAGCTTGAACTGGGATCCGATGCAGGAGGCCAGTTTCAATACCGCACGCTGGCTGTCGGGCAGGGTGTCGATCTTGCCCATCATCAGGCCGACGATGCCGGTTGGCAGCATCGACTCGGAGATCGATCCCGACAGGCGGGCAACGCCACGGGGGGAAACCTCCAGGTGGTTCGATGCCCGCAGTTCGTCCAGCAGTTCGACGATGTACAGTGGATTTCCGGCGGTCCGATCCTGGATCAGCTGTGCGAGTTGCTTGAGAATCTGTGTCGCACCGAGGTGTCGGCATGCCAGCTGGGCGGTTTCGTCCAGGCTCAGCTCGGTCAGCACGATCTGCTGTGTCGGCAGGCCCTCCAGTTCGAAATCGCGGGGGCAGGTGCACAAGATCAGTAGCGAGAGACTTGTCATCTGTCCCTGCAGCTGTCGTAGCACTGCCAGGGAGGGCTCGTCGGCCTGGTGGGCGTTCTCGAGTATCAGGAAGCCCCGAGAGGAACTGAATGCGCGCTTGAGGACCCTGACGATGGCATTGCAGATCCTCTCCCGTCGCTTGGCGGGGGGCAGGTCCAGATCGGGTGTCACCTCGTAGTCCAGTGCAAGGGCCAGCAGCGGTGCCTCTTCCCCGAGTCCCTTGTCGAGTTTTTCGAGCTGTTCGGTCAGCTGGCATAGCACGCCAGCCGCATCGTTGTCGGTGCCCAAGTCCAGCAACTCGCGCAGGGGGGCATGCCAAAGGCTGTAGGGCAGGTGGGCCCCGCCCAGGGTGACTCGGGACTCTAGTGTCGCAAACTGGTTGTGGGCCGCCACACCGGCCAGCGCATGTGAGAAGTGGCGTTTGCCGATGCCGTCGTCGCCGCAGAGGGTCAGGACCCGACCGCCCTCGATCAAGACCTGCTCCAGGGCGCCAATCGCTGTACTGAACTGGTCCTGGTGACAGACCATCTGGGCTGTCGAGGCGGTGGCGGTCTCTTGGGATTGTCCGATCAGTTCGTATGAACGGACTGGCATGCTCTTGCCCTTGAGCGTGACCGGTTCCATCGGCAGGAACTCGAACTCACCCCGGACGCGACGCTCGGTGTTCTCGTCGATCAGAGTCTGTCCTGGCGTGGCGCGTCCCATCAGCCGGGCGGCCAGATTGACCGAATCGCCGATGACCGTGTATTCCTTGCGCAGCATCGAGCCGATGTTGCCGCAGAAGACCTGTCCGGTCGAGATGCCCATCCGACAGGACAGCTGCAGGTCGCCCGCGGCCAGTAGTCGGGTGAGTTCCAGGGCGAACAAGACAGCACGCTGTTCGTCATCGGCATGGGCTCGGGGTGCGCCGAATAGGACCAGCAGGTTCTCGCCCACGTGGCCAGGGATGCTGGATGAGATGATTCCCTCGAATCGCCGGCATGTCTGGTCGACGTGCTCGAGCAGCGACGTAAGGTGTGCATGGAAGCTGATCGCCAACTCCGGGTCGAGGCGGTCAGCCTGGCCGATGCCGGTGGAGATACCGAGAAAAACACTGGTCACCTTGCGGTGTTCGCTTTCGAGGTTCACCTTCCCGGGCGAATCCTTGATCTTCTCGAATACTGGAGCCGCGAGAAATGGCCGGATGCGTTCGGCGAGCGAAACCAGGTAGTCGATGCGCCGCTCCATGGTGGGAAACTGCGGCATTTTGTTCTCGGTACGGTTGGGTAGATCCGCAGGGCTGGCATCCTCGGCGATCGACGTGACCCTGAAGACATCCTCACAGGGTTCGAAGGTGATCCGATTGCCGCCGTAGCCGGCGACGGTCTCTGCGCTGATCCAGGCCTCCCCCGAGCGGGCACGCCCTTCCAGCGTCGCGGCGGCTGCCACATCGGGTCCGGCGACCATGTAGTCGCGACGTGTTTGAGAGCCTGGAATCGCCGTCAGGACGGTTCCCCGGTGGATGGCGATGCTCATCGAGATATGCACGTTTCCCAGTCCCGTGGTGTGCATGTCCTGAGCGGCTAGTAGCTCACGGGTTCGCTGTGCACAGAAGGCTGCGCCCTCCAGGTCTGCATCTGGGGCGTCCTGTCGTGCCGGAAAGAAGGCCAGAAAGGCATCGCCGCCGAACTTGAGCACGTCACCACCGAATTTCTCGACCAGATCGAGCAGCCGCTCGAAAGTCTGGTTGATCATCCCTGTCAGCTCTTCGGACCCGATCTTACCCCCCGCGCTCATCGTTTCGGTCAGCGCGGTGAAGCCTGAGACGTCGGCCAGATAAAGGGTGCCCTCGAGGATCTCGAAAGCAGGTGGTTCGTTCTCCGGGTCCGGCCAGATCCGGCTCAGTAGGCGGGCCGGGACGTAAGTCGACAGATCGTTGACCAGATCACCCAGATAGCCTAGGGAGGCCAGGCTGTCTCCTGGATTCAGGTTGTCCCAGGCGTCCAGCATCTTGGAGACGGTTTCCTCACCCAGGTAATCACTGAGCAACGCCGTGTCCACTCGCCGTCGTCACGCTTGTACGTTCAACACCTCTCCTCGAGAATTTCAGGATAAGCGACTATCGTAGCAAAAATGACGTCTCAGCGAGTCCCCGAACTGGGTGCCCTGGCCGGGCGGGTCAGGGCCAGTCCGCACGCCGGCCCTGACGTGTTCGCGGTGCGGGACTACTTCTTGCCGAAGGGCTTTTTCAGCCTACTCTGGCGACTGAGCCAGCGTTCGTTGGCCTGGATCAGGTAGTTGAGCAGCAGGTTCTGCAGCGTGTGCCCATCTTTCTGGTTCTTCTGCTTACCGAAGTGGCTCAGGACGTGCAGCACTCGGCCACCTGTCTGGCTCTTCAGTGGGAGCGCGCCGGTACTATCGTCGTTCCCACCGACCGGAAAGGTGACGGCGACCGCTCGATCCACCTTGTTCTTGGTGGCCAGCTCCTCGCTGGCCAGCAACACCTTGACCTTCCGCTTGTTGGTGATCTTGATCGAGGGGCTCTCGTCGTCGATCTTCCAGTTGTGGTTGATCTCTTCGTATTTGCCCGGCTCCACGCTGCCGCCACCCTGTGGAACGTCCATCCGGAGGATCTTGGCGAACATCCGGCGCAGGTACGGATGGCTGGTCATCCCGACCTCAGGCTTGATGCCGACAGACTGCTCCTTGAGCTTGGGGCCTGTCCGAACGAAGCTGCCGAAGCCCACCTGGAGGATCTCTTCCAGGCCCCAGTCTTCGGTGAACAGGTAGCCGCCACGGGTGACCCAACCTCGGATACGCTTGACTGACTGGTGCGACAGCTTGTCGCTGAATAATTCGTGAACCTCGCAGCCTCCGCAGCGGCGCATCCGGTTATTCTTGGAGCCACTCGGTTTGCATGTCTTGCAGATGCAATGTTCGCGGAAGTTAGAGCAGTTGACGAACACGGCGACGACCTGGTTGTCGAACTTAACCTTGCCGTCGTTGACGTCCTTTTTGGTCACGAGGACATGAGGGATCTGCATCCGGCGCAACATGTTGTTGATGTTGTCGAAGTTCAGTCCCGGACGGGTTGCGCCGATCACGATGATCTTGTTCTTCTTGCCACGTGTCAGCCTGCCGTAACCGTACTTCCGACCACCACCGCCGTCGTCAGCCGCCGTGCCGGTGCGCGGGGCATTTCCCCTCGACGCCAGGGGCTTGTCCCTGTTGGCCTTCCACCAGTCTCGCCAGACGGACACCGATTTACCGAAGTCCTGCCCGGTGATGGCGCGCAGGGTCTTCTGGACCTGGTAGACGATCGGTTTCTTGGTCTTGCCGTACTTCTCGAGCATGTCGATCAATCCGTCGACCGAACTCTTCTGGCGCAGCGTGCCGATGTGCTCCAGCGCCTGGTGCTGGATTGCAGCGGGGGTCTTCTGGACGATCCGCAGCAGGATCGGCGCGCAATAAGGTGAGTAGTTGGACTGCAGCGCGAAGATCAGATCCCGGCCGGGAGCGCTGGTCTTGTACTTGAAGATGAACTGGGCAACCTGCTCGAGAGCTTCGGCGGAGGTGAATGTGGCCAGCCCCTTGATGATGGCCCAGTACCAGTTGGTGCTCCGCCGCATCGCGAACGGAAAGGCCTTCGCCAAGGCCTTGGCTGCCTCCGCGGTGTTGAGCCGCAGCAGACCCTCGATGGCGGCATTGCCGGCCTTGAGGTTGTTTGCTGACAGCGCCTGGCGCAGTTTCTTTTGCGCCTGGGCCAGATTCGGATCCTTCTGGCTCTGGGCCGAGGCGGATGTCAGAAGAACGCTGCAGGCGATGACGGCTGCTAGCAGTGAGTAGCTCTTGGCCGGGCTATACATGGGTGCAGACCCCCGTGTGATTAGATCCAGAGTCGGTGAAACCGGAACAAACCGATCTCAGCAAACAGGTCCGCCCCAGAAGGCCCTCATACCTTTAGGCGGGGCATTATACCCTTGAACAGGGAGAAATGCGCAGGCGATAAGAAGTTCTCGGAGAATTCCCCATAATCGGCCGGTCAGCGACAAAAAAAAGGCCCGGACTCACGCCCGGGCCTTCTTGTTGGACAGTATGTCGATCCTGCTACTTGGTGAATTCCACCACGTCAGCCGTGATCGTCAGCTTCCGGATATAGTAGAAGACACCGACGCCCCAGGTCGTCTCGTCGTGTGCCATGTTGGACAGGGCCTGCGCACCGGTGAGGTTGGCTTCATCTCGCAGGTTGTTCATTGCGTTGGACCAGAGGTCTGTCACGCCAAGCGGGATGCCGATGACGTAGGCGCACTCGTGCTGGCCCTGAACCTGGTTGATCACCTTGTGGTTGCCCTGCTCGAGAACGGTCGAGGAGGAGAAACCGTTGTTCATCCTGCCGGACGAAGAGACGCATCCACTGACCGTCACCGCAAGCAGGACGAGGATCGTCAGCATGACTATTTGCCGTTGCATCAAATTCTCCTCCTTAGTTGAACTCGACCGTGTCAGCGGTCAGGGTGAGGTTGTGAATGGTATAGACGCCGAAGTAACTGGTGACCCGGTAATCCTGGGTGACATTCACCATGTCCCGGCCATTGGCTTTCTCGGAAAGTTCCGTCCGGGCCCGCTTCCAGAGCTCGTAGTCACCCAGAGGAATGCCGGGGAGATTGAGCCTGTAGAAACCAGCGTCGAAGCTGGCGCCAAAGATGAAAGCGCACTCGACGGAGACGGAGATCCGATCCTTGACGGCGAAGTTCTTGGCCTTCAGTACCGTGGCCGTGCCGTGCCCACCCGGTCCGCCGCCGCCAGGCGTGGCGCAGCCGGTAAAGAGCACCAGCGTTCCGATCAGCGCAATTATGACGCATAGACGGAATGACTGCATGTGATGTTCTCCCTATAGAAAATGAAACCGACCCCATTCAACAGTGGGAAGAGGTCCCTCCCTTGCCAGCGCGATCTTTATAGAGGGTTAGAGGACGCGATACCAGGTCAAAATTGGGTGTTTCGGAGGACCGGTGTCGTCAATTTCTGTATCTGGACGAGACCCCGTTCAGCGGGCCCGTCACGGGTTGGATCGGCCACCTCGGAGGCCGCACCGAGCCGGCTTTCACGGAGGCACTGCAGCCGATCTAGCCTGCAGCTAGACCAGTGCTTGCTGCCCTTCTCGCACCAGAGCTACAAACCGATCGATCTCCTCGTCGGTCGTGTAGAAGTGCGGAGAGACCCGCAACCTCCCACGGCGGCAGGAGATCAGCACATCTCGCTCAACGAGCCAGTCGGCCAATTCTTGGGACTCTCGTGACCGGAGCGCGAATGTCAGGATGCCCGCTCGCTGTGTCCGGGCCGGAGACACGTCGGCTCCGAGCGCCGCCAGACCATGGGCCAGCCGGTCGAGCAAAGCTGTGATCCGATCCGAGATGCGGTCCAGGCCTACCTCGAGCAACAGCTCGGTTGCTGCGCCCAAGGCATAGATCGAGGTGTAGGCTGGACTGCCCTCCTCCAGTTTTGCCGCATCGGACTGCAACTCGAAGCGGGCCTGGTCGAAGTCCCAGGCACCTGATGTGCTCTTCCAGCCGACCAGCGCGGGGCGCAGGGCGTCCTGGACCTCCTGTGCGACATAAAGAAAACCGGCGCCATTGATCCCCAGCATCCACTTGTGGCTGTCAGCCGAGAGAAAGTGGACACCCGCTTCCCGGACATTCAGCGGCTCGGCCCCGACGCTCTGGATCCCGTCGACACAGAGCAATGTGTCTGACTCGCGGCAGAGCACTCCCAGCGCCGTCAGGTCCGTCCGGTGTCCGGATGCGTACTGCACGGAGCTCACCGCGACCAGCCGGGTGCGGGGGGTGATCGCTTCTGCGACGGCAGCGGGCGTCACCCCGCCGCTGATCGGCGAAATGTCGCGAATCTCGACGCCCCGGGAGGCCAGGTGCTCCCAGGGGTAGACGTTGGAGGGGAATTCCAGCTCGCGGCAGACCGCCACCTGGTCTCCGACCTGCCAGTCCAGGCCCTCGGCCACCAGGCCGAGACCATGTGAGGTATTGCGGACGAAGGCGATCTCGCTAGGGCGAGCGCCAACCAGTCTGGCCAGGCTACCGCGGACCCGTGTGGCCTGCTCCTCCCAGGCCTCCTCATGGACGATACCGTGCCCGACCAGGTCGTCTAACCAGGCCTGGGCGGCGTCCCGCACGCGGGTCGAGGTGGGGGCCACGCCCGCATGGTTCAGGTAGAGATAGCGCTGGAGGACGGGGAACAGCTTACGGTAGGGCTCGAACATCTGCAGGACGCTAAACATTGCGCGCCCCAGCGTCAAGTGCGATAGTGTGCCCTTCTAAAAGCGCCTGGGGGGGATCCTTGATGCGAATTCTAATGGTCGGGCTGTGTCTCGCGTGCTGTCTGGCAGCCACCGCCGACACACCCTATCCGGACAATCGCCAGCTCGCGGCGCGAATGGCCGTGTTCGTCACGCAAAGCAATGGGCTTGCGCGCGCGGTCCAGCTAGACCCGTCGCTCGGCAAGCGGCCGATCCAGATGCTGGTACTCGCTGCGCGGGGTCGAACCGCTCCTGACCAGCGTCCGGCGATGTTGATCGTCGGAGGGCTAGACGGCGGCAGCTTGTTGAGCACGGACCTGGCTCTGGCCGCCGCTGGTGAACTTGTCACCCGGCACGCCAAGCTGCTCGTGCGGCGCACTGTTTACATCATCCCGCGGGCCAATCCGGACGGGGTGGCCCGTTTTCTGCGCAGTCCGCGGAGCGGATTCTCCGGCAACGACCGGCGGATCGACCGCGATCGGGACGGGCGGCGAGGCGAAGATGGTCCCAGCGACCTCGACGGTGACGGGCAGATCTTGCAAATGCGCGTCAAGCATCCCGAGGGAACCTGGATGCCGGACCCCGGTGAACCACGCCTACTGCGCCAGGCCAACCGGGTTAAGGGTGAGCGGGGCGTCTACAAGCTGTTCCGCGAAGGGATCGACGTCGACGGAGATGGCGAGCGCAACGAGGATCCAGCCAATGGCGTGGACCCCAATCGGAACTTTTCCCATCGATTCGACATGCACACCGACGACGCGGGCCGTTTCGCCTCGAGCGAGCCCTCAGCCAAGCTGTTGATGGACCTGCTGATCGGCCGGCCCAATATCGGTCTGGTTCTGGTATATGGCCTCGACGACAACCTCGTCGCGGCGCCGGCAGCTGGAAAGGTCCGGGGGCGTCGGCCGATGGTCCAGTTGGACGGTCAGGACCTGCCCTATTACAGGGAGGTCGGACGTGTCTACAAGAAGATGACGGGCGCGACTGGGAAGTCCCGTCCTGTTCCGGGTGGGACCTTCTTCGAGTGGGTCTACTATCAGCGTGGCCTGCCCAGCTTCGCCGTGAGGGGTTGGTATCAGCCGCCCGAGAAGAAGAAGCCCTCAAAGCAAAAGCAGGCGCCCGACAAGCAGCAGGCACCCAAGAAGAAGCAGGCACCCAAGAAGAAGCAGGCACCCAAGAAGAAGCAGGGGCCAGACAAGAAGGCGCTGAAGAAACGAAAGAAGCCGAGGCCTCTCAAATCGACGCAGGATCCGGCCAAGCCGCATCCCGACCGGCCCTGGCTGGAGTTCGCTGACCGGCATGGGTCCGGCTTCAAGAAGTGGACTCCGTTCCGGCACCCGACGCTGGGCGCGGTGGAGATCGGTGGGTTCCTACCGGGTTTCAAGGTCAATCCGCCGG
>CAZANL010000141.1:1261-9330 GCA_964486115.1 uncultured Planctomycetota bacterium | reverse complement strand
TGTACACCCGGTGCATCTGGTTTTTCGGTTTCAGCTGCAACGCGATCTGAAGCGGCAACAGGGCCTGTTTGTGTTTCTTGAGCAGAACCAGGTTCGAGCCCAGCATGATCTCCGGTTCAACCAGGAAAGGATTGACGTCGATCACCTCGCGCAGCAGCTTGACCGCCTTCGCGTATTGTTTTTTCTCTTGGTGGTACTTGGCCACCTCCATCCGGTTGGCCACGTCGTCTGCGCTCAGCGCGACAAGGGCCTCGAGCTCGCCGATCCGCTGCGCTACCCGGCCTTGTTTTTTGTACATCGCGGCGAGCAGGTGGTAGGGGGAGCCCTTGCCGATGTAGAACGGGTTGCAAGCCTTTGCCTTGCTCCACTGCTCGGTCGCCATCTCTTCGTTCTTGTCGACGTTGTGGTAGATGTGCCCCAAGATCAAGTGGGCGTGAAAGTCTTCCCGCCCCAGCTTGAGCGCGGCCTTCAGGTGCTCCTTGGCCTTTGGCCAGTTCTTGCGGCGGTAGTAGATCCGTCCCAGAACCAGCCGCGCCATCGCCGCCTTGGGGCTCCGCTTGACTGCCTGGCCAGCTTTCCTCTCAGCGTCAGAGAGCATCCGGCGAGAGAAGTAGGCCACCGCGAGCTTCTCCAGGATCTTCAGGTCGTCTGGTTCTTCCTCGTGTTCGTCCTTGAGGTCTTCGAGTTGATCTTCGGAGAAGGACGGGAGGGTCTTGATCTTGTCGAATACGTGCTTCTTGA
Source organism: uncultured Planctomycetota bacterium (assembly GCA_964486115.1). Lineage (GTDB taxonomy): Bacteria > Planctomycetota > JACQVV01 > JACQVV01 > CAZANL01 > CAZANL01. The sequence continues at coordinate 8,589 of CAZANL010000141.1, read as the reverse complement.
TGTAGGCTAGCGATTGTTTGTCGAACTCGCCGAGTGTCAGTCCAAGCGCCTCGCGGATGACCTCGGGGGTCTTCTTGCCCGCTGCGTACAGCCGCAACATCTTGGGAATTCGTTCGAACCCGAACGTCTCCGCGATATAGCGGCAGATCAGTCCACCCTGGAAGTAACAGACGCCCACTTCGCCGGGATACTTGGGCCGGCTGAAGCCAGCGTTGAAGGTCTTGATGCCGCGCATCGCGCCGGTCGTCCATGCGTTGTACAGGGTGGTGTGCATCGGACGGACGCTCGACGTGTTGCGGATGTACTCCTCGTATTCGGACAGGCCCTCGGTGAACCAGCGCGGCACGCGCATGCCGGAGAGCTGGAGCGTCACCACGTGGGCATACTCGTGCCAGGCGGTGGCGGCCCAGTTGAACGGTCGGCCGAAGCCCTTGGGGGACACCATCGTCACGACCTTGCCGAAGCAAGCTCCCAGTGCGCCCAGGCCCTGCCAGCCGATGGTGCGCACGGCGAAATGGCGGCTCTCGGCGAACATCTCGAACAGTACGGGTCCTTGGGGCTCGAAGCCGTAGCGCTGGCTGAGCGTGCGGTGCGCGTTCTCCATGAACTCCGAGACCAGCTTGCGCATCACGGCGTTCTCCGAGACGTGCAAGCGGATGCGGAAGTTCGGGGTCTTCTTGACGATGTACTCGTTGTAGCTCTCGAGCAGCATCAGATAGTTGCTGCTCTGGGGGTTGTAGTGGAATTCCTTCTTGAGCAGCTCGAGCGCCTTCTTGGCTTCGTCCTCCTGGCCGACTCTGAGCATGTTCGCGGCCAGCGAGATCCAGGCCTCCCAGAGCGTGGGTGACAGCTTGACAGCCCGCCGCCCCAGCTTGACGCTCAGCTCGAACTGGCGCTTGGCCTCGATCACGGTGGCGCAGATGTGATAGAAGGCGCCGTAGCTGGGGTTCAATGCCAGGACCTGCTTCTCGAGCTTGTCGTAGGCCGGCTTCTCGGCCCGCAGCAGATGGTAGCCTGCACGCACCGCCAGCGTGCCGAGGTGCTTGCTGTTGATTGCCAGCGCCTTCTTGATGTGTGCGTCTGCCTTCTCGTAGAGTTCGTCGGCCAGGTATAGGCGGGCCAGGGCCTGGTGGGCGTCAGTCAGCTTGGGGTTGGTCTTGAGCGCCCGGATCAACTCCCCGGGCGCTTTCTTCAGTGCGCTGTAGCGCTGCGTGTAGAGCCTGCCCAGTCCCAGTCTCAGCCAGGGGTGGTGTGGGTTGATCTTCAGCGCATTGATGAAGTTCCGCTTCGCCTCGGGAAATTCGTTGGCCGCCAGCGAGATGAGCGAGCCGCGCAACCAGCGCGCCATGTGGTTGTACCTGTCCGCCTTGATCGCCTCGGGGAGTATCTGGTTGACCAGCGTGCGCAGGGTGTCGTCCCGTTCCACCTCGGCGGAACGCAGCGCCAGCTCGCGGATCCCCAGCGAGAGGTAGTATAGTTCGCGCGAGGTGTACTGGCGCTGGTTGGGGTCGTAGCTTTCGAAGACCTCCATCAGGCGACTGAGCGCCGCCTTGTGCTTGCCGGTGCGGAGTTCGAGCAGCCCGAGGTTGACGGCGGGCTCGACGAGCAGCGGGTTTCGCTCGGCAGCCGCTTCGAGGTGCTTGCGCGCCTGGTCGTGCTGGCCGATGTCCATCGCTAGCTCGCCAGCCTCGACGAGGAAGGGCGCGCCCGCCTTGCCTTCCAGTGCACATCCTTTTGCGAGCGGCTGGCGGGCCTCCTCGTGTTTTCCGGTGAGGCGGTAGAGCCGGATCAAGCGCAGCGAGGCCGTCCCGGGCGTCTTCTCCTTGGCGACCGCGGCTCGGTACTGCTTGGCTGCCTTTCGGTAGCTTCCTGTCCCTTCGAGCTTGGCGGCTTCTTCCAGTCCATCGCCGTGGGCCGTTAGCCCGATCAGCAGAAGGACGCAGACGATCAACGCGTTCCGGAGCATTGGAGTTCCTCTTGGAGATGAGGTTGGGATCCTGCCACAAAATTCTAGCAGTGCGGTCTAACGAATGCCAACTGCTTGGATCGGCAGGACCGGTCTGATATACTTCTCCACTCGACGTTCTGTCGCCCCCCATCTGGAAACAAGGATGATCCCGTGTTTCGCAAGACGACACGCAGCGCTTTCACTCTGGTGGAGTTGCTGGTGGTGGTCGCGATCATCGGACTGCTGGCGGCGATGCTCTTGCCGGTCCTGAATCGCGTTCAGGCCGCAAGTCGTGCCACGGACTGCACCAACAACTTGCGGCAGATCGGCCAGGGGATGGCGCTATATCTCGGCGTCAGCCAGGGGCGCTATCCGATTGCGGCACGCAAGCCGAGCGCGGGGGGCTTGCCCAGCCTGGTTCGGGTGATGGCGGGCCGGGTGGACAGCGAGGAGGTCTGGCACTGCCCCGAGGACCAGACCTTCGTGGCTCTCGAAGGTTTGAGCTATGAGTGGAACTCGTTTCTGAATGGTGAGGTACTGCAGGCCACCACAATCTACAAGCTGGCCAAGAGCAATACCGCGGCGGTCCCGATAATGGGGGACTACGAGAAGATTCACGACCAGGGACGCAGCAAGCTCGTATTGTTTGCGGACGGTCACGTCGAGGAGCTGCACTGACTACACGTCGACTCCACTGTCTGGTTCTGATCGTACTGCTTGTCACCGGCTGCGCCGGCACGGCAACTCGCGATCGGGGACGGCGAAAGCCGCCGCGCGATATCTCTCTGCCGCCGCTGTTCACTCAGGGGCCGGAGGTGGACGAGGCTCGCGTGCGCGACGTCTTCTGGCCTTTCTATCACGAGTATGAAGACCAGCAGGAGAGGGGCTGGGGCATCCGGCCTTTCTTTTACGTGCTGCACAGGAAGGACACGCAGAGGACGGACATGATGCTTCTGTGGCCCCTGGGCCGGTACAGCATCAAGCCGGGCCAGGTGGAGATGCGTCTTGCGCCCTTCTTCGTCTACAAAGCACGGTTTGGCGAGCGGGCGATACTCGACGCCGACTGGATCATCTTCCCGCTGATCTTCATTGGCACCGACGAAGAGGAGGGGCGCTATTTCGGCATCTTCCCTTTCGGCGGGCAGATGCGGGGGCTGCTGGGCAAGGAGAAGATCGAGTTCTGGATGTTTCCGCTGTACATGAAGACGTATGACCGCGGCTACAACGGACTGCACCTGTTTTTTCCATTTTATCAGGATGCAGAGGGGCAGGGGCGGGAGTCGTTCGCCATTCTGCCCTTCTACGCCCACAAAAAGAGCAAGGGGCGATACGATCGGCGCAGCTACCTCTGGCCGTTCGTGCACCTCCAGTGGAACCTGCTCTACACGGACGATCCGATCAAGACGATCGCGGTGCTGCCGTTCTACGGTCAGGAGATCTCCAAGTCGGGCAAGAATGTCGCGCGGACTTTTCTCTGGCCCTTCTTCAGCTACCGGATTCACCGGGAGGCCGGCTATCAAGAGTACAACCTACCCTGGCCCTTTTTTCGCCGCCTGCGCAGCAAGAAGATCGATCACGATCGGGTCTGGCCGCTCTACTCCCGCTGGCACAACAAGGAAAAGAAGATCGTCGACTACCAGTTCCTCTGGCCTTTCGGCTGGTATTCGACGTATGACGAAAAGGAGTACACCAAGCGCAGCACCTGGGTGCTGCCGTTTTTCTGGGACCACTACAAGCAGTTCAAGGACGAGGAGAAGACCTCAGAGCGCTATACCAAGCTCTGGCCGCTGTTTCATCGACGCCGGCTGCGGGACGGGGCGCTCGAGCATCAGCTGCTCAGCCTCTGGTGGTTCGAGGACCACGAGCCCCGTGGCTTCGAGCGCTCCTATGACGCGTTGTTCACGCTCTACCGGTATCGCTCGCGCCCCAGCGGCGAGTGGAGCTTGAACCTGCTCGGACCGCTCTACAAGTACTATGGCAGTCCCAGGCGAGTCCGCCACCGGCTGCTGTTTTTCGAGTACGAGAGAGAGGGGCGGGCCGACCGCCGCCACCGCAAGCACTACAAGTTCCTCGAGGGGATGGTCAGCTACACCGACGACCGGGGTTCGAAGTCGATCGGCCTGTTCTGGTTTCCCGAGCTGATCACCTGGGGCGAGCCTCCTCGAAAGAAGCGCAGTCGCTGATGCTCGGCATCTTTCGCACGACCGGCGAGCGTATCCTCGGCCTGATCGAAGATGCGGGCTACGGCGTTCAGCTCTGGTGCCAGTCCGTGGTGTGGACCGTCCTGGCCGGACTGTTCCGTGTGCGGGCGATTTTCGAGCAGCTCTACATCTGTGGTGTCCAGAGCGTCATCGTCACGCTGATCGTCGGCGCGTTCACCGGCATGATCTTGGCCTTGCAGACCGGGTTGGTGCTCAAGCAGTACCAGATCCAGAGCTTCATCGGAATGGTGGTGATGGTCACTCTGCTCAAGGAGCTGGGTCCGTTCATGTGCGCCTTCATCCTCGCCGGCCGGGTGGGTAGCGCGATGGCCGCCGAGCTGGGAACGATGGCGGTTTCGGAAGAAATCGATGCGCTCCAGGTGATGTCGATCAACCCCGTCAAGTTCCTGGTGATGCCCCGCTTTATCGCGCTCACCTTGGTGGCGCCGATCCTGACCATCTTCGCCGACATCGTCGGCGTGATCGGTGGCGGGATGGTGGCCAAGTATCAGGTGGGGGTGAGCTACACTCTGTATTACAAGCGTATCTGGGAGTATCTGGAGGGTGCCGAGCTCTCGCTGATCTATGGCGGACTGGTCAAGGCGATGGTCTTTGGCATGCTGATCTCGATCATCGGCTGCTCCAACGGACTGCGCGCCACTCGCGGTGCCGAGGGGGTCGGCCGCGCGAGCCGGCGGACGGTCGTCGACTCATTCCTGCTGATCCTGATCTTCAACTACTTCATGAGCTCGATACTCAACCGGTACTTCTGATGGTCCCGACTCGACGAGCGCAGAAGACTGGCTGGCGGGACCGTCTCCGATGAGCAGCAACGATCACGTCGTCGAGCTGAAGGGCGTCTGCAAGGCGCTCGGGGGCAATCCGATCTTGCGGGGCGTCGACCTCTCCGTTGCTGCGGGTCAGACCTACTGCATCATCGGGCGCTCCGGTACCGGCAAGTCGGTTACGCTCAAGCACATCGTCGGCTTGCTCGAGGCGGACCAGGGCAAGGTCTCGGTCTTCGGCCACGACGTCAGCCATGTCAGCGAGCGGATCTTTGCCGAGGAGCGAAAAAAGATCGGCTACCTGTTCCAGTCGGGCGCGCTGATCAACTGGATGAACGTGCTGGACAACGTGGCGCTGCCCTTGCGGGAGCACGAGCGGCTGCCCAACAAGCAGATCTCCCAGCGCGTGGCCGAGAAGCTGGCGCTGGTCGGACTGTCGGGGATCGAGCAGAAGATGCCGGACGAGCTGTCTGGAGGAATGAAGAAACGCGTCGGTCTGGCCCGCGCCCTGATCCGCGAGCCGCAGCTGGTGCTCTACGACGAGCCGACCTCCGGCCTCGACCCCGTCATGTCGAGCCAGATCAACGAACTGATCCTCAGCCTGCAGGAGAAGCTGCAGGTGACCTCGATCGTGGTGACGCACGATATGGCCAGCGCCTATGCCATCGCGGGCCGGATCGGTATGCTGTATGACGGCAAGCTGATCGAAGAAGGGACGCCGGAGCAGATCCAGGCCACCGAGAACCCCGTCGTTCGCCAGTTCATCGAGGGTAACGTCGCGGGGCCGATCACGGACGGATAGGAGGAAGGAATGAAGGAAACGATCGTCGGTCTGGTTTTTTTTATCGGGCTCGGCCTGCTGGGGTACTTCACGATCTATGTCAAGAAGGGCAGCTCGCCAACCGGTGGGGGCCACAGCTACAGCCACGAGTACAAGGTGCAGTTCACCTCGGTCGCGGGCCTCGAGACCGGACAGAAGGTCAAGGTCTCGGGAATGGACGTGGGCAAGGTGGAGCAGCTGCGCCTGCTGGAGGACGGCCGGATCGAGGCCACACTCTCCACCTGGCAGAAGATTCCGTTCTACGAAGACTACAAGGTGGTGATCAAGGACGTCAGCCCGCTCGGCGGCAAGTACGTCGATATCGAGCCCCACGGCGAAGACGAGCAGGCGGCCGAGCTTGACGTGAGCGCCAAGGTGCTCGAGGGCACCACCCGCTCGAATCTCCTGTCGGAGGGGGGCGGCCTGGTCAGCGAGATCCGGGCCGACGCGCGGCGGATCTTCAAGGCGGTCCGCGAGATCAGTGAGGGGATCGCCGACGGCAAGGGCACTCTCGGTCGGCTCTACAAGGACCAGAAGCTCTATTCCGACCTGATGGCCGCGGTCAAGGAGCTGCGCACGTTTGCCGAGAAGCTCAACTCGCCGGACAGCTCCGTGGGCCAGCTGGTCGGCAAGTCCGAGCTCTACGACAAACTCCAGAGCGCGGTCGACTCCCTGGACACGATCATCGGAGGGGTCAAGGATGGCAAGGGCACGATGGGCAAGCTGTTCAACGAGACCCAGCTGTACGACGACCTGAGGGGCTCGCTGGCCAAGCTGCGCAAGCTGACCGAGAACGTCGACGGGATGGTGACCCAGATCAAGGCCGGCAAGGGCACGCTGGGGCAGCTGTATGTCAACCGCGAGGCGTACGACAACTTCAGCGGCGCCGCGCGCGAGGCCAAGGACGTGCTGTCCAAGCTGCGCAAGGGAGAGGGCACCCTGGGCAAGCTGCTGCAGGACGCGTCACTGTTCGATTCGCTCAAGGGTGTGGCGATCGATCTGAAGATGATCACCGGTGATCTGCGGCGGGGCAAGGGGACGCTGGGCAAGCTGTTGCAGGATGAGTCGCTGTTCAAGGAGTTGAAGAACGTGATCCTGGAGGTCGGGCGGGCCGTCGAAGACACTCGCGAGCAAGCGCCGATCACCACGTTCACCAGCGTGATCTTCAACGTGTTCTGAGGTCGGCCGCCTCCAGGAACCGTAGCACGTACTTGCCGAGCATGTCGGTCTCGATGTTGAGCCGGTCGCCAACCTGCTTGACGCTCAGGTTGGTCACCTCCAGAGTGTGCGGGATCAGGCAGACCTGCAGGCATTCGGGCTGGACGTCGGTCAAGGTCAGGCTGATCCCGTCCAGCGCGACCGAGCCCTTGACGATCATCTGGTCGGTCAGCGAGCGGTCGCACGAGACCTCCAGCACCGTCTGGCCGGGCTCCGCCGCGAGCCGGGAAATCGTCCCCGTGCCGTCCACGTGGCCAGTGACGAAGTGCCCGCCCATCCGGTCCGCCGGACGCAGCGAGAGTTCGAGGTTGACCGGGGCGCCGGGCGTCAGCTGTCCCAGGCTGGTTCGGTCGAGC
>CAZANL010000141.1:0-1251 GCA_964486115.1 uncultured Planctomycetota bacterium | reverse complement strand
GCTCAAGCCGAAATGGTGCGGGTGCATCAGCACCATGCAGTCGAAGGCCAGGCAGCCATCGGTATTGGAGACCGCGGTCAGGCAGATGCCATTGACCGCCACGCTGCCACCGATCGCGACCTCGGCGGTCAACTCGGCTGCCTGGACCACGAGTCGGGCGCAGGCCTCGTCGTGCGAGAGCTCTGTCACGGTGCCGGCGAGGGCGACGATGCCGGTAAACATCAATACAGCGGGGTTGGTTGGCTGGCCAGCTCGATCAAGCGCTCGGCGGCGTCATCGGGCGCAGGCCGGTTGCGCTTTCGCTGGCCGCAGCGTTCGCAGCGGTAGGCGATCTTCTGCGTCGCGCCATGGCCGAGCAGACCGATCGGAACAAGGGGGCCGCCGCAGTCGGATGCCCGGTCGCCCGGCTGCACGTCGACATGCTTGCTGGTCAGGCAGGCCGGACAGTGATCGCGGTAGGTGCCGGACACCAGTGGCTCGACCTGTGCCCCGCAGGCCTCGCATTCGAAGGCCTCCTCGCGCCCTGTGAATCGCTTCATCTGAGCCTAGTCGTTGGACGGCGCCTTGCCGTTCTGTTTGCGCAGCACCTTGAGCTCCTTGAGGATCTCCTGCTGGCGGGTGCGTAGGCGGGCCAGCTCGGCTTCGCGCTGGGTCAGGCGGCGTAGCAGCTCCGCCCGGGGAACGGACGCGTCCTGCTTTTTCTCGAGCGATTTGACCTTCGCGCCGATCTTGGTCAGCTCCTGCTGGAGCGTGTTGACCTTCTCGATCTGCAGCTTGGTCTGGGCGGTGAGACGTTCGTTTTCCTTGATCTTGCTGCCCAGACTGGAGCGCAGCGCCTTGAGGCTTCCCTCCGCCTTCTCGGCGGCAATGGCGAGCTTCTTTTCTTCCTCGGCGAGTTGTTTGATCTGAGCGGCCAGCGCCGTGTTGCGGCTCTTGAGCTGGCCGATGCGGGCCAGCAGCTTTTGTTCGCTCTCTGCCTGCAGGGCGTAGTCCCGCTTGACCTGCCGGAGTCGCTTGTCTGCCTTGCGATACTCGCGGGCCATCGCCCGCGCGTGCTTGAGTGTTTCGGTCTGGCGTCGCTTGAGTTCGTTGGCGGTGAAGTTATGCGTGGTGAACTGATGACGCAGCGTCTCCTGGGAGACCAGATCGTTGCGTCTCTCCCGTCCGCAGCCGATGGCCACTACAAGCAGCAACAGCACGCTCGTCGTCCGCATCGCATGTCGTCTCATCTGAACACCTCCTTCAAGACGG
>CAZANL010000140.1:0-9362 GCA_964486115.1 uncultured Planctomycetota bacterium | reverse complement strand
GTGCAAGGAGGAACGCATAGAGTGGAAGAATTCTTGCAGCTCGCCTGATGTAAAATGTTCGGTAGAATCCTTCTTTGCCCGCGTTGTCAATCAGTATGCCGCCTATCAATAGGCCTGACAGCACGAAAAACAGGTCGACCCCACTCCAAAAAAGGCCAGTGGCACGCGTGAGATACGCAATTGGACGACCAAGTTGAGCAGCACCTTGACAGTTCACGTAGTGCCAAACGAGAACCATAAGTACAGCGAGGCCACGGACACCATCGAGCTCACGGATATGAGACTTAGAAGTTAGGATCAAGTTGTTCAACGCGAGATGATTCTTTCAATGGGATAACAATATTAAGTAACAGGCGTTTTGCCCTGGATAAGGCGGATATCAACCACATTATCTCCGCGTACAGCATTTTTATCCCGGTCTGTGGGAAACCGCAACCACTGCTTCTGTCACATGCTCATAGCTGCACTGCAAGGCGGCTTGACTTTCCAAAAAGGACTCGGCCTCATCCACAGCTTAAGTCATCCGCTGGGCGCGCTGACTCACCGCCGTCTTCACCATGGCATGCTGAACGCCGTCTTCCTGCCACACGTGCTGCGTTTCAATACTGACGCGTGCCCAAAACCTGCTCGCGTCCTACTTGACCCGGGTCACGTATGACCCGTGGACCCACTCGCGGCGATGGTCGAACTGGATCAGCACCCAGCTCCCGGAGCGCATGATCTCGCGATAAACCTGGCCACGATAGACCTTGCCGACCCAGTTGTTACCGACCTTCGGAGAAGTCCGCACATTCAGCGCGCTGGCTGTGACCTTCACCGCGTGGGCGCTGTCAGCGCGGGTGTAAGCCCCCCAGAACCAGGCCGTCTGACCGCGCCAGTACAGACGGCGCCAGCTGCCTGACACCCGATTACTGGCATGCACCCGCCCGCGATGTGTCTGCCCCAGGATCGAGCCCCAGGAGCCGGTCCGAACATTGAGCCGGCTGGCCGTCACGTAGCGGCAGCCCACATCGCCGGGCGCCGGGTCGGGCTTGGGCTCGGGGTCGGGCTCCGGATCGCTCTTTGGAGGCTTGCCGGTGCGAACCAGGTGGAGGAAGTAGTCCCACTTGAAGTGGGGCCCAGGATCCCAGTGCGTCGAACCCGGCACCTCCTTGTGCGCGATGATGTGCTTGCGATCGATCGGGATCGTGTACTTGTCGCACAGATAGCGGGTCAGCTTGGCCAGCTCACGGTACTGCACCTCGGTCCAGAGGTTCTTGCCCGCATAGCCTCCGTTCTCGATGCCGATCGAGCGCTCGTTATAAGAGGAGCTTCCCGCGTGCCAGGCCCGATCCTTCTCGCGGATCATCTGTGTCACCACACCCGCCTTGCTGACGATATAGTGCGCCGAGACTCGTGACTTCGGGTTCTTGAACCACGAAATGGCCCCGGCAGCCGAACCCTCGATCGTGTGAATCACGACATAGGTGATCTTGCGCCCCGAGCGGGGGGTGTAATGAATGCCCTGGATGTAGCTGGACGCACCCGGATAGTCCGGAGCGGCGCTGGCACTCAGCGGTAGAGCCACGAAAAGGGCCAGCAGTAGTCTGATGCGAAATCCCATGTGAGCCTCCTGTTAGTTGGAAGATACACCCGACCTCTAACAACTACTGTGCCCAGACACCGATAAATTCATATTCTCTTCTTCAAAAAGGACTTACGCCAGAAAGACCCCGCTCCAGCGCAATATTTCGGCGCTTTTTCCGCCGCGAGTTCGGGCCGGCGGCGCTTTTTCCGCCGAACCGCTGCTTTCCATGGTTTAATGTGAGCATGTCACGGAGCAGCGAGATCGATGCCGAGCTGGCCCAGGATTTCGAGACCAACCCCTGGCTGGCACTCTACAAGGTGAGCTGCTTGCTCAATTCCCGTGCCACGGTCGACCTCGACCGTACGCTCTGGACCATCCTCTCCGCCGTCCTCTCGCTGACTCGCGGGGAGCGGGCCCTGCTGCTGCTGCTCGACGAACACGGCAACCCCGACGTGCAGATGCATCGCAGTCCGGGCGGGGGGGACCCGCGCAAGGATCAGCTCAGTCGGACGGTGGTCCAGCAGGTCTTCGAGAGCGGCAAGGGACTGTTCGTGCCCGAGATCTCGGTGGTGCCCGAGCTCGCCAGCGCCCAGAGCGTGAGTGACCTGGCGATCCGCTCCGCCCTGTGTGTGCCGCTCAAGACCGGACTGTTCGAGGGCGCGGCCAGCGACGCCGAGCGGCGCCGCTACCCGCCCTACCTGGTGCTCTGGCAAGAAGTGATCGGAGCGATCTACGTCGACAGCAGCCAGGCGCGTGCCCCCTACACCGAGCAGGATCTGGTGCTGCTCGAAGCGCTGGCCAACATCGCCGCGACCGCGATCACCAACGCCCGGCTACATCGAGAGGCCACGCGAGACCCGGACACCGGCCTGCTGACCCGCCGCTATTTCGAGTTGATCCTGGGCAAGGTTCACCGTCTGTCCCGCCGGTTCGACTTCCCCTACGGGCTGCTGCGCATCGACCTCGACCCAGCGGCGCCGGGTGACGTGGCGCTGATCGGACGGACCCTCTCCGCGCTGCTGAGGGAGTCGGACCTGCCCGCGCGCTACGGCTCCCATGCCTTCGCGATCCTGCTGCCCTACGCCGGGATCGAGCAGGTCCATCTGGTCGCACAGAAGATCCAGTCCCTGCTCGGTGGCGTTCGAATCGGCGCAAGCGCCGCGCCCGATCCGGCGACAGGGGACATTGAACTGTCCTTGCAGGCCGATCACGCCCTGGCCACCACGACGGCGAACGACCCGTTCGTCTTCTGGTCGCCAGACATCGGGACCTCGGGTCCGCGGGCCGACCGCCTGGCCGGACTGATCACGAGCAACGAAGGGGCCGACCACCGCTCGCTGGAGCGCCTGGTCCGGGAAAACGAGCGGCTGCGCCAGTCGCTCAAGGGCAAGGTCACCTTTCTCGGCGAGAGTCCGGCTCTGCTGCGAGCCCTCGACCGGGTGCGCAAGGCGGCTCCGACGCAGGTCAGCGTGCTCGTGCGGGGCGAGAGCGGCAGCGGCAAGGAGCTGATCGCGCAAGCATTGCACGCCGCCAGCCCGCGCGCCGAGAAGCCGTTTGTCGTGATCGACTGCGGAGCCATACCGGACAACCTCGTCGAGAGCGAGCTGTTCGGCCATGAAGCCGGGGCCTTCACCGGCGCGACCCGCCGCCACCGCGGCAAGTTCGAGCAAGCCGACGGCGGCACGCTGTTCCTCGACGAGATCGGCGAGTTGACACTCGCGCTACAAGCCCGCTTTCTACGGGTGCTGCAAGAACACGAACTCCAGCGCCTCGGCGCAGACGAGACGATCCGCGTCGACGTCCGCATCGTCGCCGCGACCCACCGCGATCTGGAGGCGGAGATCGCCGCGGGCAGCTTCCGCCAGGACCTGTTCTACCGACTCAACCAGCTGCAGATCGAGCTTCCGCCGCTGCGCGAGCGAGGGCGCGACGTACTGACGCTGGCGCACTTTTTCCTGGATCAGTTCTGCCTCCAGCTCGGGAGACAGCCTCCCAAGCTCCACAGCGACGCCACCGAAGCGCTGCTCGACCACACCTGGCCGGGCAACGTGCGCGAGCTGGAGCACTGCGTTCAGCAGGCCGCAATCCTGGCCGACTCGGAGTGGATCACCCGAGACGATCTACGGCTGCCGGGCAAGGCCTCGTCCCCCGCACCAGAGAGCTTCAAGAAAGCGCGCCGGCGAGCCATCGATGACTTCGAGCGAGAGTACATCATGCGCATGCTCGAGCGCCACGCCGGCGACATCGACCAGTGCGCCAAATCGATGGGACTCTCCCAGCGGCGTTTCCGGGAGCTGCGCCAGAAGCTCAGCATTCGCAGCGTCCGCTCGTGACCGACCTCAGCCCCGCCGAATTGACCCTGGTCGGACAGCTGCGACAGGACCGCCTGGTCCCGCCCGAGACGCTGACACGAGCTCTCTCGCTGCGCCGGCAACGCCCCCACCTGGCGGGGGCCCTGTTGGAAGCCGGAGCGCTGGCGGCCGACCAGATAGAAGCCGCGATGTCCCGGATCGGCCTGGCTCTGCTGACCTGTCCAGAGTGCAGTGCAGAGTGGCTCGGGCAACCCGAGGAGGACTGCGCTGATTGTCGCCGGGCGGGAGTCATCCGGCCACTCGACAACCAGCTCGGCAAGTACCAGCTGCTTCGCGAGATCGGCTGCGGCGGGATGGGCTCGGTTTACGAAGCGCTCGACACGTCGCTCGACCGGCGAGTAGCCCTCAAGCTGTTCCGCCAGGTGGGCGATCCGGATCAACTCGAACGTTTTCAGCAAGAGGGACAGCTGGCCGCCCGGCTGTCCCATCCGAACATCATTCCGGTTCACGAGGTGAGCCAGAAAGGCGGAAAGCACTACCTCGTGATGGAACTGATCGATGGTGCGACCCTCGACAAAGCCAACCTGTCGAAGCCCCAGAAGGTCGCCGTGATGATCCAGCTCGCAGACGCGCTGGGACACGCCCACTCCCATGGGGTAGTGCACCGGGATCTCAAGCCGGCAAACATCCTGCTGACGGCAGACCACCAACCGATCGTCACCGACTTCGGCCTGGCTCGAGACATCCGGCGGCAGACCTCTCTGACCGCGACCAGCGCGATGCTCGGCACGACCCAGTACATGGCTCCCGAGCAGGTCTCCGGCAGATCGCGTGAGTGCACACCGGCAAGCGACGTCTGGTCGCTGGGGGTGATCTTCTACCAGCTTCTGGCCGATCGCCAGCCGTTCGAAGGACAGACTGCCCAGGCGATCTTCGAGGCGATCCTCGACGTGGACCCTGCCCCACCGTGCCCCGACGACCTTGGCTGGATCTGCCTTCATGCGCTGAGCAAGGACCCCTCCGCGCGCTACCCGAGCGGAGTCGAGCTAGCCGACGACCTGCGCCGCTGGCAAGCGGGCACGTCGATCTCGGCCCGACCGCACTCGACGCTCCGCCGCTGGAGAAAGACCTTCGTCCGGCGCCGGGGACTGATCGTCGCTGCGACCCTGCTCGGGGCAATCTTGACGCTCGTCGGCCTGATCAGTCGGCAACGGTCGAAGCGACCAGCGGACCCCATACCAGGCCCGATCGCCGAACCTGCGAAGATGGACACGGCCGCCGAGGAACATCAGGCCCGCCTGCACAAGCTGATGCAGCCGGTTGCGCGACGCATCGAGGAAGTGCGGGCGCAGTTCTATATCCGTGAGATCGACATCCGCCAAGAACTACTCTCGCTCGAAAAGTCGCTGGTCGCCCTGGAGAAGCAGGCCGGAGAAGAGCCTCGGGTCTGGCGAATGCTGGGCATCGGCTGGTACTTGATCGGCTGGGTCGAGCGGGCAGAACAGGCACTGGCCAAGGCCCCCAAGGACCCCACCGCGCGCTACTACCTGGGGCGGATCGCGATCGACCGCGCACGAATCTCGCTGGCCGGCGGTCCACGCTACTGGACTGACCTCTCACGGGCTCGGTTGCGCCAGGCGCTGACGCTGCTCACCTCACGGACGGTCGACTCCACGCCGATCGAGCGACTGGTCTCCCAGGCCTACGTCGCTCTGGCCCGGGAGCAGGCCAAGGAGGTGGCCAGGATCTGCAGGGATGGCCTCGAGCGATTCGGCACGCAGCTGGGGACCGAGGAGTTCTGGCTGCTGCTGACCTGGATCGGCACGGTCGAGGAACGGCTGAATGCCTGCCGGGCGGGTCTGGCCCGCTGTCCGCACCATCCCTGGCTGACGCTGATGCTCGGGATCATTCACCAGACCCAGCGCGACTACTCCTCGGCGATGAAGGCCTTCGATCGCGTGCTGCAGATCGCGCCTCGGATGTCGTTCGCTCACACCAACCGGGGCCAGGTCCACTGGCTGACCGGCAACCTGCCGGCGGCCGACAAGGACTTCAGCACCGCGCTAGCGCTGGACTCTCGGGACGCGATCACGCTGACCAACCGGGGCACGGTGCGCTACGAGATGAAGCGCAACGACGCAGCGCTGGCCGACCTCGACGCCGCGCTCGCTCTCGACCCGGGCATCGCGATCGCGATGTGCAATCGATCCGAGATCCGGCTGAGGCGGGGACAGCTGAAAGGCGCCCTGCGGGATGCCGACCAGGCCATCCGACTGGCCCCCCGGCTCGGCCAGGCCTACAACAATCGGGCCAACATTCGCAAGCGGATGGGGAACCTGCGGGGCGCTATCGAAGACTACGGCAAGGCACTGGAGATCGACCCGAGCAGCGCCATCCGCTGGGTCAACCGGGCCGAGACCCGCGCCCAGACCGGCGACCTGCAGGGCGCTCTCCACGACTACGGCCAGGCGCTGCAACGCAACCCGGCGGACGGACCGGCCTACTACAATCGAGCCAACCTGAAGTACCAGCTCGGCGATCACACGGGCGCGCTGGCCGACTACGCGCTGGCGATCAAGCACGAACCGGGCTACCCGGATGCCTGGAACAACCGCGCCACGCTACGGCGCCAGCTGAAGGATCTGAAAGGCGCGCTGGCCGACTACGACCAGGCGATCCGCTTGCGTCCGGACGACGCCGGCTACTACAGGAACCGCGGCATGGCGCGGGGCGAGAGCAAGGACTTCCGAGGCGCACTGGACGACTTCGACAAGGCGCTCAGCCTGACCCCCGACGATCTGGCGCTGCGCTACAACCGTGGACGGACCTACTCACTCATGGGGCAGCCCACCGCCGCCGCCAGGGAATACCGCGCCGTGCTCGCCTCCCGCCCGAAGTTCGCGCCCTGCTGGCTCTACCTGGGCCGAGCGCTGTTGCGATCCGGCCAGCGCAAAGAGGCGCTGACCGTGCTGAACAAGGGACGCGCCGTCGCCTCGCCTGAGCTTCACCCCGCCTTCGACGCGCTGATTGTGCCGCTGCGGAAAAAGTCAGTGACTGCCCCCCGCTGACGCTCCCGCCAGACCGCTGCGCGCAGGGGCAGCGCCCCCCCCAGCCGCAACCTCCCAGGCCGACCAAACTCGCTGAACCTTTCACCGCGCGCCGGGTTTCTACTCGCCGGCACCTGCGATACCTGGCCAGCGGCGCGCTCACCTCACCCGGTGATCGGCGGAGCGTGTCCCGTGAATGGGTTCTGACGATGGGATCGCATGTACCGACATGGCTAGCTCAATGGTAGAGCATCGGGCCGTCAACCCGACTGTTGCGGGTTCGACTCCCGCGCCAAACCATCGCTTGAGACGCGAATCGGAAGGAGTAGCTCGAAGGGGGCGGTCGTCGCGTTCGACCGGCCGGCCGTCGCTGGGTGACGGCCGACAGCATGCGACGGCGCCCTGCAGCGCGCGGATACCGCTCGAGACAGAAGCCCCGGAGCAGTCGGGAAGGGGTGGCGACTCGAACTCAAGTGGCGCTCCGCGCTAAAGGATGTGGCGGATCGATGATCCGTCCCCTGACGGCTTTTACAGCAGTAGGAGGTGAGACGATCATGCTGATCTGGCAGACATTCAAGATTGGCGAGCAGGAAAGGGGACTCCTGTTTCGCGACCGTGAGTTCAAGGGCATCCTCGGGCCGGGAACGCACCGCTTCTTCGACCCGCTGCGCAAGGTTCGGGTCGACCGGATCAGCGTGCGGGCTGCGTGGATCGAGCACCAGGACCTGGACCTCATCGTCAAGGCCGGTCCGAACGGCAAGGCACTACGCGTCCTGGACCTGGCCGACCACCAGCGAGCGCTGGTCTGGATCGACGGCCGCTTCGAGGCCCTGGTCGGACCGGGCCTGAGCGCGCTGTGGACGGTCTTCCACCGGGTCGAGGTGGAGGTGGTCGATGCGCGCGCGGTTCGTTTCGAGCACGAGCGCCTGGCGACTGTCCTCGGCGGAGCCGGAGCGGACAGCCTGCTGAATCGACAGGACGTCGAGGCCGGACAGGTCGGCCTGTACTTCCTCGAGGGACAGTACCAGGGTCAGCTGAACCCGGGTGCGCACGCCTTCTGGAAGGGTCTGGGCAGGGTCGTGCTGCGGCTGGTCGATCTGCGTGAGCGAACGCTCGACATTTCCGGCCAGGAGATCATGACCGCCGACAAGGTCACGCTACGGCTCAACGCCGTGGTGACCTACAAGGTGGTCGATCCGCTGCTGGCCGTCACTGTCGTGGCCGACCACGAGCAGTCGCTGTACCGAGACGTGCAGCTCGCACTACGCGGCGCGATCGGCGGCCGTGAGCTGGACCTGCTGCTGACAGACAAGCAGGGGCTGGCCACGGAGCTGGCCGAGCTGCTGGCCGAGCGTTCGGGCGTCTACGGAACGACGATCCTCGACGTGGGTATCCGCGACGTGATCCTGCCGGGCGAGATGAAGCAGTTGATGAATCAGGTGATCGAGGCCCGCAAGGCGGCCGAGGCCACGCTGGTGACGCGTCGGGAAGAGACTGCGGCGATGAGGAACCAGGCCAACACGGCCCGAATCCTCGAGGCCAACCCGACGCTGATGCGCCTGCGTGAGCTGGAGGTGCTGGAGAAGATCGCCGAGCACGGCAAGCTGAACCTGGTGGTCGGAGAGAAGGGCCTGACCGACCGCGTGGTCAACTTGCTGTAACAGACCGCGGCCGGAGACGAGCGTGCAACGCGCTCGCCTCCGGCCGCTGACCGTCAGAGGACCTGTCCGATGCGGAGGGAGCACCCGCTGGGTGCGAGTCACCCGAGCAGCTCCCGCTGGCGACAGCTAGACGGCTCTCAGTGCAGCTAGTGCGCTGACCGCTAGACCCGGGTGAAATCCCGATGGAGAAACCAGCCGGCCTTGTCCATCGCCGACTTCATCTCTTCGAGCGCAGCCTCACTGGTCTCCCCGCTCCCCTCGAAGCTCCAGCCCATCGCCGTGGTCCGGGCCTCGAACGTGCCATTGGACGATTCGACGGTGGCCTCGAAGCGATCGGGCCGATTGTTGACGCTGTAGTGATATTTCTCGACAGCCATGCTGTCCATGAAAGCGGAAAGCGGTCGGATTTCAACCGTTCTTCTGACCGGCTGAAGGGCAGCTCGGAGGAGCGATCTGGATTGAGCTTCGGCCTCGCCCGACCGGGCCAACGTCGCTCCACGTGGATCGTGCAACACCGTGCCATCAAGAGGCGCGCGCCCCACGATGCGCAATCGTGGGGCGCGCTCACAGGAGATTGGCCTCACCGTACAGTGCTGCGCGAGACCTCTCGCCAGTAAGATCCGCCGCGCCCGTCGGACAACCTGACCAGGCTGCAGCACCCGCCCATGGCGACCGCCAGGGCCACACGGGCAGGATTGGTTGCGGCCGCGATCATCCAGGCGAGTGTCCCGTGGCCCGTGAGCTTGAGCATGGCCGTCACACCCCCCAGACCGGC
>CAZANL010000139.1:7914-9388 GCA_964486115.1 uncultured Planctomycetota bacterium | reverse complement strand
TCCTCGAGACGCTGGCCCGATCTGGCCAGACCGGCGGCGGACTGGCCGCCATCGCCAAGCTACTTGGTTCACCGGTCCCCCTGGTGCGCTACAAGGCGGCCGCCGCGCTGAGCGCGTTCAAGCTCGAGGCAGCGATCCCATTGCTGATCGAGAGCCTCTCCAAGAACTCCCGCACGCTGAAGTGCGGACGGACTGCCGAGGAGATCGGTCGGGCGCTGGAATCACTGACGGAACAGAAACACGGCGTCGACCCCAAGCGCTGGGCTACCTGGTGGCAATCCACCGGCAAAACGTTCGAAATCCCAAAGGCGAAAAAGGGCTACGCAACGCAGCTGAAACAGCGCCCGGGCACGCGCGGCGACAATTTCTTCTTCGGCATCCCGATCCGCTCCTCGAAGGTGGCCTTCGTGGTCGACGGTTCGCTGACGATGCGCTTCAAGGTGGAGTACGCGATCCAAAATGGCACGGCACAGAAGCTCGAGACGCAGCACGAATCCCGCTGGGCGATCGCGGTCAAACAACTCAAACAGGCCATCAACCGCCTGCACTACCCTGATGCCCACACCACCGGTAGCGGCATCGGACCACGAGACTACTTCAACATATTGATCTTCGACGAGATGCTCAAGCAGTGGCAGCCCCGGCTTCAGCCCGCCACACGCATAAACCGAGCAAACGGCTGTAATTTCCTCGAACGCAACGCTCTCAAGTGGGGCACCAACATCTATGATGCGATGCTCGCGCCATTCTCGATGACAACCAAACATCGGACATACGCCACGGCCAACGACGCCCCCGACACGATGATGTTTCTCACCGATGGCATGCCAGTCACCGGCAAGTGGGTTCATCCGCGGTTCGTCGTCGAGAGGATCCTCGCGCTGAACCGCGACCACGGGATGAGAATTCACGTGGTCGACCTGAACGAACAGTCGGCCGGATGGCTCGAGCAGCTCGCCCGGCGGACAGGAGGGACCTACAAGAGCTACAAGTAGAGTCCCCGACCGTGCTAGAATACCAAAATGAGGAATGCGGAACAGCGCCTCTCAGCCGGTGAGCAACAGTTGATGCAGGCACTGCTCGAAGAACAGTTGCTCTCCCCCGAGCAGGTCGCAACGTTCCGACGTCGTGCTGAAAAACCCTTGCACCGCTCGCTTATCGACGCCGAGTGCTTATCCGCAAACGCGCTGACCGCGCTTCTACAGAGCCAAGGTAGGCACACCCTCAACTGCGCGGGCTGCAAGCGGGAAGTCATCCTGGCCGAAGGTATCGCGCACTGTGAAAACTGTCGCGAGGACAGCCAGCCGGACCAGAACCTGATCAGCGGAATTCTGGATTTGATCCGTGACAGCGCACTGGCTGTAGACCAGGCTGCCTCCCCCAAAGGTGCGCCAGAGGGGCTGCCGGCAGGACACATGCTCGATCAGTTCCGGATCGTCAGGCCCCTGGCCAGCGGGGGAATGGCAGTCGTTTA
>CAZANL010000139.1:5502-7904 GCA_964486115.1 uncultured Planctomycetota bacterium | reverse complement strand
GCAGTCAAGGTGCTCAGCCTCTACGGCTCTGGCACCGAGCCACTGATGCGCCTGCGCCGCGAAGCGCGGCTCGCAGCTCAGTTGACTCACCCCAACATCATCCGAGTCTACCAGGTCGGCATCAGCGATCAGAATTCTCCCGATTCAGTGCATTATATCGCGATGGAGTTGGTGCGTGGTCGAACCCTGGCCGAAGCCGTGATCGGCCGAAATCTGCGAGAGAACATCCTGCTGCTGTCCTACGTGTCTAAGGCCCTGGGACACGCCCATCAGCACGGCGTCGTGCACCGGGATGTCAAACCCGCCAACATCCTGATCGGAGAGGACGGTAAACCCATCGTGTCCGACTTCGGGCTCGCTCGCGGCGAGGAAGGCACCACCCAGCTGACCCGAACCGGCGCGGTGATGGGAACTCCGCACTACATGGCGCCAGAACAGGTTCAAGGCATGATATCCACAATCGGGCCGCGAACCGATGTCTGGGCACTGGGTGTGATCCTGTTCCAGATGCTGACCGGCGAGCAGCCCTTCCAGGGCAAGACTTTGGCCGAGATCCAGTCCCGAATACTCGAGGACACACCGCACATAACGTCAGAGCAGAAGGAACGCATTCCTGACGACCTGGAGCAGATCTGTCACCATGCCTTGTCGAAGGAGCCTGAGCGGCGTCAAGCCGACGGCGCCCGGATGGCGACACAGCTCGACGCCTGGCTGGAAGGCCAGCCGGTCATCTTCCCGACAAATCAGCGCACGCGGTGGCTGGCCAGACAACACGGGATTCACGTGGCAGCCGGCCTGCTGATGATCATCCTGCTCTTCGGGGTGTTTGGGTGGTGGCAGCTCCGCTCGCAAAATAACCGTCAGATCAAAGACCTGGGCAGACGAGCGCAAGCAGCCTATGACGCTGGAGAATGGGACCGCGCGCTGGCTCTGTGCAAGCAGCTCGAAGTGCTCGCCGGCAAACCCCTGCTCGCCCCACTCGCCCAGCACTGCGCAGCACAAATCACGGCCGCCCGAGATCACGCAAGCCAGGCTCGCTCCAATGAAAAGCAAGATCGCAAGTGGACCCTGATCATCCGCCAGCTGACCCATAAACTGGCCGAGACCCGCAATCTGTTCTATGTTCCAGCCATCGACATTCGGGCCCACCTGGCCACACTCGAGAAGACCCTCAGCGAGCTGACGCCCAATGCGGATCAAGCCGGCACCTGGCGTGGCCAGCTGCTGTCGCTGCTCGGGATGGGCTGGTACCTCGCCGGCCGGATGGACCGGGCGGAAAAGACGCTGCTGCAAGCGCTCACACTCAAGCCCGGTGATGGCTGGTCGAATTATTATCTCGGCCGGATCTACCTCGATCGGGCCATGCTGGAATTCGTCACCTTGTCCGAACAGCGACAGATGCAGCTGTCACATTACTGGGGACGACAGGCACGGCGCTTCTTTCGGCAGTATGCTCAGACCTCGGAGTCAGAGCAGCCGGTCGTGCAAGATATGGTGCGGGTTTTTCAGGCCTGGACCGACCGCAAACTCCAGGAGGTGCAGCTCCTCTGCCAGGCCGCGCTGCAAAAACACAGAGGATCGCCGGGCACCGAACATTTCTGGCTGATGAACGCGCTGACTCAGACGCCCGCTCAACTGGTCATCGACGCCGGCAAGGCGATCCAGTCTTGCCCTCATTTTGCCTGGGCCTTTCTGTGTCGGGGTATCGCCTACCAGCTGATGCTCAAGGACAAAGTCCTGGCTCTGCGCGATATCGAGGCGGCCCTGCGAATCAACCCCTACCTGGCGCCGGCTTACAATTTCCGAGGCAAGATACGCTCGACGACCGGTCACATCGATCAGGCTGCGGCCGATTACAACCAGGCAATCGCCTATTATCCGAAATACGCTCAGGCCTTCTTGAACCGTGGCAAGCTACGGCTCGAGCAACGCAAGATGAACCTCGCCAGAGCCGATTTCAATCACGTGATCAAGCTGGACCCGAAATCCCCGGATGGTTATCAGCAGCGAGGCATCCTGAAGATGCGCGTGGGCCACTTCAAGGAGGCCCACAAAGATCTGACTCAGTCCCTGACCCTGGCACCATCCGGCAGAAGCTACTGGTGCCGCGCAAAAATCCGGCTGCAGACCAATGACCTGTCCGGCGCCCGGAAAGACTCGCTCGAGGGCGTGCGCCTTGCACCAGACTCCTGGATGGCTTGGGTCGTCCGTGCCAACGTGCTGCGTCAGTGCAACGACCTCGCGGGCACGGTGTCGGCGCTCAAACAAGCGTATCGGATGGCGCCCGCCCCGCGTCGAGCAAAATTGCGGCGGCGGATCGACCGGCTGGAGCAACGATGAGCAATAACGCCCCGACGATCGCCGGTGGGAACCAGTTTCCGGACACCGTCTGGACCCGAATC
>CAZANL010000139.1:0-5492 GCA_964486115.1 uncultured Planctomycetota bacterium | reverse complement strand
GGGGGCCAAACCGCACGCTGACCGAAGAGAGCTGCTTGGCAAGCTGGTCGAGCTCTACTGGAAGCCTGTCTACAGCTACGCGCGCATGGCTGGCCGCCTGCAGTCAGCGGACGCCAAGGATCTGACTCAGGCGTTTTTCGTGCGTTTCCTCGAGAAGCGCCTGATCGAGCAACTCGACCCGGAGCGAGGCAGCTTCCGGGGTTTTCTCAAACGTTCCCTGCGCAACTTCATCATCGACGAAGCCCGCAAGCGCTCGGCCCGCAGCCCAGCAGATGGCAAAGTGTTCTCCTACGAGGAGGAGCAGGACGCAGCGCAACTACCGACGGAGGTCGAGAGCGCAGAAGCCGAGTTCGAACGCGAGTGGCGGGTGACCGTGATCTGGCGAGCCCTCAAGGCGCTCGACAAGCGGCTCGAGAAGTCGGGGCTTGGCGGTCATTACGTGACATTCAAATCCTACTGCCTGCCTGACGGGGATCTCTCACGCAGCCAGCTGCTCGGCGGCATTCAGCCAGCCAATCGACTGACCTACGCCGAGCTGGCCAAGCAGCTCGATCTCACCCCGACCGGGGTGCGCCATCAGCTGGCCTATTGCCGGCAGGAACTGCGGCAGATCGTTGAGCAGGAGGTGCGCCAGTACGTTCTGCACGAGCAGGATGTGGCATCCGAGCTGAAGTTCCTGCTCGGCGGTTGACACGAGCCGCCGCCGCAGACACCACGACTCCCACGGCCCGTTGGGTATTTTTGGCGACCGGTGGGGTATACTCGGGCCGTGCTACTCAAACACACCCTGCGCTGCCTGCTGATTGCCATGCTCTGCTTGCCTGCCGCTGCCGAGAACAGCTGGGAGTCAGCCATCGCAGGCAAGCCATCAACCGGACCGTCGCCGTTCCGAACCTACAACTACAAGGACGGCTTGCTGACTCTCCAGTTCCCCGTCACCTGGAGGGTCCACACCGCGATCATGGGCCGTGAGGAACAGCTGCTGCTGCTCCCCCCCAGCGGCAGCCCGGTCGATCCCCAAGTCGCCTACCTGCTGTTGATGGTGCGGCTGCCCCCCGGCAAGCTGGATAAAGACAAGCTGGACAAGGGAGTCTCGCTGGTGACCGACAAGATGAAGAACCGGCTGATAGCGGCGGACAAGACCGGCCGCACACAGGTCGCCCGGGCGGCGCGCGATATCACGTGGCACAACCGCCCCGCGCGGGAATACGAACTGGCGGGTATGGCGGGCACGCGCAAGACGAGGATCCTGCTTCGCGGGGCGATCACCGATCAGGCGGCGTTGACGATGATCCAGATCTGGCCCACGGGCTCCAACAAGCCATACCGCAAGCTGTTTGCCTTCATCGACAAGAGCCTGCAATTCAAGTCCCCCGAAATAGTTCCACGAGGGATGGGCCAAAAACGAGTCCCGTTCATCGGCCACGGCTGGAAGATGCAGATCCCCGAGCGCTGGGCCGGCAATCCGATCACTTTCGCAGGCTCGCCCGCATACACCCTGGCCCACAAGCGGTTACTCACCGAGAGCGACCCCGAGGCGGTCCGGATGATCGTGGCGACGATGAGTGGCGCCAAGCTCGGACAATATGATGCTGCCGGCCTGGCCAGCAACCTGGCGCTCAACCTGCGCAAGCAGAACCCGACGCTGAAGGTCATCGAAGAGGAGAAGGACTGGCCTGTCGCGGGACTGCCCGGTGTTCGCATCGTCCTCCGCGGACAGATGCAGCAGTCAGGTCTGAAAGCTTCGGTCTGGGTCGTGGTTGGCAAGAGCCGGACCCGGGCCTACATGACCTTGGTACTGGCCGGACAGGCTGAGATGGACAAGGCGGGCGCTGAACTGGAGAAGATGCTCAAGAGCCTGGAGCTCGTCGCCGACGACCGGCAGGAAAAATGAGCGAGGACAAAAGCAAGGTGAGCCGCCGGGCGTTTTTCCGCAGCTCATTGACGAAGCTGCAGGAGACCCTGGCCGAGGTCGTCGAAAGCCAAATGAACCGCCTCGAGGAGGTGACGCGCGCCCTGCCACCAGAGCAGCCAGCGGAACCACCCCACAGTCCCCTCCACGGGGCCAGCCCAGCCGGGCGCAGTGTGGTCCGACCCCCGGGCGCCTTGCCCGAGCCCGAGTTTCTCAGTGCCTGTGAGCGATGTCGAAAGTGCGTCGACGTCTGCCACCTGTTCTGCATCATCCCATCTCAGCCAGGGATGGCCGCCGAACTGGGGACGCCATACTTGCTCCCAGAAACCGCCCCCTGCGACTTCTGTCACGAGTGCGTCGAGGTCTGTCCCAGCGGGGCGCTCCAGCCCTTCGATCCCGACTCCGTCAAGATCGGCACGGCCGTTCTCGACACCTACCACTGCATCCTCTCCCAGGGAGAGGCGTGTGACCTGTGCTACCAGGCCTGCCCCAAGCAAGATGCAGCGATCGAGATCCCCGAATCGGGCTTTCCCCTGATCCATGCCGACGCGTGCACCGGCTGCGGCTTCTGCGGCGAGGCCTGCCCCGCACCTTCCCGCGCCATCACCGTGTTCCCCGTCTGATGAACCGCTTGCGGTCGTTGTCACAGCATGTGCGCCAGTCGCGGTCCCGCCCCTCCAGCACCCGATCGGCCGCGGCACCTCATCAGACGCCGCCATGTGGGGCGACAGACCCTGGCGGGGAACTCGCTGGTTGCTGCAGAACACGATGAGCATCTGGGTTACGGGCTTCGAGGCCTTCGGAGCGCTCCAGCGCAATCCGACCGCGATGCTGATCGAGGCACTGGCCGAATCCCCGCCTGTCGTCGGTCTGCGGGTCATGCTGCTACCGGTCTGCTACACCACGGCCGAGCCGCTTCTGGAGGAGATCCTCGCAACCCGCCCGAGGCTGTGGATCGGTCTGGGGGCACACCCGGGGGCGGGTTGCTTCGAGTTGGAGCGCATCGGGCTGAACCTGGACGACACCGCACGTCCCGACCAGCGGATGGAAGTTCGCCGGGAGTCCCCGATCCGCCCTGGACGCCCAGATGCCCACTGCGCCACGCTACCCCTGGCCGAGCTGCGAGACGCCCTGCTGGGTGCCGGTGTTCCAGCAATCATCTCCAATACGGCCAGCAGCTACCTGTGCAACCACTCGCTGTTCTACATGCTGGATCGCTCGGCCGAGCTAGGGCTGGCCAACCGCTGTGGGTTCTTCCACCTGCCGCTTTTCCCGGATCAGGCCACACGTAAAACCCCACCCACCCCCTCGATGTCCATCGAGGTCCAACTCCGAGGGCTGGCGGTCGCGCTGAGCTATTGCCTGAGCTGATCTCTAGCCCGCTGGCCGGCCTATTTCTGGAATTCGGCGAGGCGCACCCGGTAGGACGTCGAGTCGGGCCGCAACTCGACGCAGCGCTTCATCAGCCGGACAGCTTCCAGCTTGTTGCCCTTGCGATGGTGCACCTCGGCCAGAGTATCGAGATAGGACGCATTGTTCGGTTCGAGCTTGACCGCCCGCCTCGCATGGGCCAGGGCCTCGTCGAGGCGTCTACCGCACCTGGCGCTGAGCCAGGCGAGGCTGTTGTGCAGGTAGGGACTGGAGGGGTAGGAGGCTAACTTCTCGCGCAGTGAGCCGTAGGACGTGTCGAAAATCGCGGCCGCTTGCTTGCTGCGTCCCATGCGCTCGAGCGCAGCAGAAACCATGATCGGCACCTCGAGGTCGCCCGGATACACTGCCTGGGCCTTCCTGGCCTCGACCACCGCTTGCATCACCTTACCCGCCTTCAGCAGTCCGTGGCAGCGCCAGTGGAGCACCTTCGCCAGGACGGCCAGGTAGCTCCTCAGCGTGCCATAAGCCGTTTCAGACTTGAAGCACTGCAGGGCGTAGCGCTCGTAGCCCACGGATGCTTGATCGAAGCGTCCCAGCTCTTTCGCGCGGTACGCGCCATACCAGATACTGTTGTGTACATACCAGGAGCGAAAGCCCCCGGTCCGCAGAATCAACGTGTGCTCAGCCCGGGCCTGCGTGGTCCATCCACGCTTGCGCATCACCTTCGCCAGTTGATATCTGGAATGGTCGCTGCCCAGAGGCAGGAGGCGGGCCTGTCGGACCAGCTTGCGACCGTCTACGGTGTCTCCCGCCTGGATCAGCGCCCAGCCGTGATTGAATAACGTCGCGGGCTTGGTCCTGTCCTTCTCCCATGCCTCCAGATAAGCCGCTGAAGCCTCCCGCCAGCGTTCGAGCGAAACGAGAAAGTCACCGAGCCGGCCGTGGCTATTTGCACTAGGCCACAAACGAACCAGCCGATCGAGACAGGATTCCGCAATCGTGTAGCGCTTTCGCCTCACAGCCTGGGCGGCCAGCTGTTCCAGGGCCTGCCGCCTGGCCACTCCCAGCGCCCACTTTATCTCGGTATCGAGCCCCGCGCCCCTCAGCTCCAGAATCTGCCGCACTCGCGCCAACCGCTCGACAGGCGCCCGCTGCTCGCCCTCCAGCAGTTGCCACCACTCGATGGCTAGCTTGCGCTCTTCGAACAGCGCACGGAGAACCGCCAGCGGGTCGAATTTTGGCTTCTGCGTGAGAATGCGTACGCTGAGGGCATAGGCTTCCTGCGCCATCCCCAGCTCGCGGAGCACGCGGATCACACCGTCGAGACGTTTCAAATCGTCCAGCTTCCACTCCGCCTCGAAGGCGGACCTCAACAACTCCAGCGCGGCCTGCCTCCGGCCGACCCTGACCAGCAACTCCGCCACACTCAGGTCGAAGTTGAATCGCTGCTCCCCCTTCCAGCTCCGGCCTATGCGATCGGCCAGCTCGAGCGCCTCCTTGAACCGATGTTGCGCCATCAACAGCCTCAGTACACGCGTGTACCGCTTGTGCTCGAGCAACAGCGCAATCGCCTGCTTCACCTCGCCATTGATCAGCAACGCCTCGGCGGCGTACCACGCGGCGCCGTTCGACGGCTCACGATTCGGATAGCTGCGTATCCGGGACAGAACCTGCTGGTACTGCGTAGGGTTGCCAGCCAGCCGATGGTAGGCGGAGAGCCAGCCGAGCTCGACAATCCCCCCGCTGTGCCTGCGCTTGGAGGAGTCCTTGGTCTGGGCCTGGGTGCCGCCCCCACCCAACCCGGCGCGACCCAGGACACGCCGGTGGACACGAGCCGCCAGCGCCTTCCAGTCCCCTCGCTCATGGAGAATGTTCTCGATCAGCGTCGCGTCGCCGCTCTTGAGTGCCACGGCCTGTGCCCTCTTCAGGTCCCCTTTCGCCCGGTACAGATAAGCCAGCCCAATAGCCACGTTCTTGCCCTGGGAGACCCGGTGTCGCTCTTCATACTTGGCGATCGCGGCGTCGACCCGGTCGGTCATCAAGCAGTAGGCCGCAAAATGCTGTACCGAGAGCGAGAACCCGCTGGACATCGCCAGCTCCAGCAGTGCATTGGCCTGCTCATGCTTGCCCTCGGCAACCAGACCCGGCACCTGTTTCTCGGCCAGTGTTCGTGCCTGCCAGAAGATCGAGCTGCGCCGCCCCAGGTCTT
>CAZANL010000138.1:0-9424 GCA_964486115.1 uncultured Planctomycetota bacterium | reverse complement strand
GCTGTCCCTGTCCCTGCTGTCCCTGTCCCTGCTGTCCCTGTCCCTGTTGTCCCTGTCCTTGCTGTCCTTGTCCTTGCTGTCCCTGTCCTTGCTGTCCCTGTCCCTGCTTCCCGTCCCCGGCCTGGTTTCCACGCTTGCGGTTAGTCCCCTGGCCCAGGGATGGGTCGCGGGACTGGTCGCCTGGCCCTGGATCCAGCTGATGCCCCTGCTGTTCCTTGTCCCAGGGATCGTTCTTACCGTTGCCGCCGCCTGATTTTTTCGCGATCGAACGACCGGCTTTCTCCAGGGCTTCGAGCTGCTTCTGCAGGTCGCTGATGCGCTTGCCGCCGGTGCCGTTCTCTATGGACTTGGCCGAGGTCTTGAGTTGACGCCCTGCGTCCTCGAGGGCTCGTTTCAGGTCCTTCGCGCGGCGACCGCCCACAGCTTCTTCTGCACGGCGCAGGGAGTCTTGCACCTCGGCGGCACCGCGTGCGGCTCGCGACGAGCGATCCAGCGCCTTCTCCCAGGCTGACCTTCGGGCGTTCGGCATGCGCTCTACCGAGGCGCCGATCGCCTTGGCCGTCTTGTTTGCTTTTCCCTGGGAGATCGATTTGGCGAAGCCCTTGGTTGCCTCATGTCGCTTGAGTTCCTTGTAGGACTCCTGGCGCCCCTTCTCGGCGGATAGCTCACGCTGGATCTCATCCTTCACCTCTTCGAGCCGTGCGAGCGCTTCACGCTTGCTGATCTTGCCTTCTTCCAGCTGGTTGATCAGCTGATCCAGCTTGCGGGCGGTTTCCAGCTTGCGCAGGTTGCCTTCTTCCTCGCCTGCCTCTTTCAGGGTCCGGGCCATCTCCTGCAGGCGCTCGAGCTCGTTGTCGTCGATCTGGGCCGTGTGTTGTTTGGTCTGGCCCGGTCTGGCGGCGCTCTGGAGGCGGGGGACCCAACTCCAACACGCGGCGAGCGCCAGGGCCAGGAGCGCGGCCGCACCCAGTTGCCACTTGCGGAGTCGAGGCAGCTCGAAGCGTATCAGGCGCTTGGGTTTGATTTTCTTGGCGACCGCCACCGCGACGCCCAGAACCAGGGGGGAGAAAGGATTCTCATCCACCTCGTTCTGGAACTCGATGGCGGAGCTGAGTGCCTCACCGGTGCGGGCCAGCCGATCCGCGTAGAGCGCTGTCTCCTCGAGGCTGACCGGGCGGCAGAGGGCAATGACGAGCATCACGACGTAGCCCACAGGTCCGCATGCCAGGTAGAGCCAGAGGCTCGCTCCGCCAAACCAGCCGAGCAACTCGCAGGCCAGCAGCAGCGCGGCGATCAGGTAGCCGCCTAGCACGCCGGCAATGGAGGTTTCGAGTGCGCGCAGGATGACCCAACGGCGCCGAATCAGTCGGAGTGTGTTGACGACCTGTTGCATGGTGTATTAGACGAGCGAGCCCCGAAGATGTTCCGCCTGAATTAGTATTCCCGGCGCTGGCGGGAGGACGGTATGCTCAACGCTTTACGATACTTCGAAACGGTGCGCCTGGCGATATCAACGCCTTTTTCCTTGAGGATTTCGGCGATCTGGTCGTCCGAGAGGGGATTGCTCTTGTCCTCCGCGTCGATCACCTGCTTGACGCGCAGCTTGACCGTCTCCTGTGATTCTTCGCCTCTGCTGGTTTGAAGGCCACCGGTGAAGAAATACTTCATCGGAAAGATACCCCGTGGCGTCTGCATGTACTTCTTGTTGATCGCCCGCGAGACGGTGGACACGTGAATTCCGACCTGATCGGCCACCTCCTGCATCTTGAGTGGCCGAAGGTGGCCGACTCCATTGTCGAGGAAGTCTTTCTGCCTGCCGATGATCTCGCTCGCCACGTTGAAGAGCGTCATTTGCCGCTGTTCGATCGATTCGATCAGTAGCTTGGCCGACTCCAGCTTGCTCTTGATGAACTGCCGGACCCTGGGGTCCTTCCCCTTGGTGTGGAACATGTCGCGGTACTGACGCGAGATGCGTAGCGCGGGGACGTAACTGTCCTCCACCCGGACCTGGTAGTTCCCGTCGACGAGTTCGACGATCACGTCGGGGATGACGATGTGTGTTTCTTCGATCGAGAAGATCGAGCCCGGCGTCGGGTTGAGTTGGGAGATGCTCTGCAAGGCCAGCTTGATCTCCTCGATCGGCCTGCCGATCTTCTTGGCGATCTGCGGCAGCTTGTTGCGCTTGATGTCCTCGAGGTACTCCATCAGCAGTTCCTTGAGGAAATCGTAGTCTGGACCGGTCGGGCTGAGCTGGAGCAGCAGGCATTCCTGCAAATTGCGACCACCCACGCCTGGGGGGTCGAGGTCCTGGATGATCCTCAGCGCGTCGTCGAACTCCTCTTCGAAGACCTCGTATGGGGTGGCCTCCTGGAACTCCTCGAAGTCGAACTGTAGATATCCCTTGTTGTCGATGTTGTAGATGATGTTCTGGCACAGCTCGAAGTGCCGCGAGTTGAACTGGCGTAGTTGGAGTTGCTCAAACAGGTGGTCTTGCAGGGTGCTCGGCCGGGCTGCGGTGTTCTCGAGGGCCTCCAGCTTCTTGTCCCGCTCACCATCGAAGCGCTTCGGGATGTGGTTCTGGATGTAGTTCTCGCTCCACTCGTCCTGCATGCTCTCGAGGCGCTCGAACTCCTTTTCGAATTCCGGGTCTCCGGCGTCCTCCCGAGGGTCCTCGCCGCCTTCCTCGTTTTTTTCGGGCGTCTGGTCCTGTGCCTCGAGAGTGGGGTTCTCGTCCATCTCTTGCTGGATTCGGTTCTCCAGTTCCATGTTGGTCAGCTGGAGGATCTCCACCTTCTGAAGGAGCTGCGGCGCAAGCTTGAGCGTCTGAATCTGACGCTGATGGAGCGAGAGTTCCATGCGCATGGTCAGGCCCTTTCGGTGGTTGTCATTTCACTCGTCTTTAGTGCATCCATGGCTATCCCCCGTCCTGTACCAACTCTCTCCGGCCGGCGATGGCGTCGGCCAGGATCGCAGTGGCCGTGTAGTCGATGTTGCTGCCGGTCGGAATGCCCTTGGCGATTCGGGTGACCGTCACCGGGTATCGGGCAAGCAGGCGACCGACGTAGAGGGCCGTGGCGTCTCCCTCCATGTCGGGATTGGTTGCCAGGATCACCTCGCGGATGGCTCCCGAGGCCACCCGTCGCTGAAGCTGCTCGAGGGTCAGCCCACCTGGCTCCTGTCCCTCCAGCGGGGCGATCCGTCCCAGGAGTACGTGGTACTTCCCGCGAAAACGGCCGGTCTTGTCGAAGGCCAGCACGTCCTTCGGCTCCTCGACGACGCAGAGCAGCGACCCGTCCCGGGCGGTGTCCGTGCAGATCCGGCAAGGATCCTGATCGGACAGGTTGCAGCACTCCCGGCAGTGACCGACCTGCTCCTTGAGCGAGGCGATGGCACGAGACAGGCGCAGTGCATCCTCTTGGGTCGATTTCAACAGAAAGAAAGCCAGCCGCTCGGCTGTCTTGTTGCCTACGCCCGGAAGCCGTTCCAGCTCCGCAATCAGTTCTTCGAGTACTTTTGGGTAGGCTGTCATCACCCCGAATTATACTTCGTCCTTAAAGAGGGGGTCAAGGAGGGGAGGGGCAGGAATGCTATTCTGACGGTGGGGCAGGTGCGAACTGCGTGGCGACTTCGGGACGGCCGAGCATGAAGAGCAGCACCGTCGGATAGACCAGCCCGAACAGCGCGCCGAAGACCAGCCCGAGGACCTGGCCCACCAGCTCGAACTGCTGGTGCGGTCCTGGGGCCGTTGCTGTCAGTTTGCGGACCGCTGGCTGGATCACCGTCCAGTTAAGGGTGGTGTCGACCAGAAACTCGAGGATCTTCGCGCCTGCCGCGATCTTGGTCACCCGGATTGCCGAGGGGCTGAGTCTTATCAGCATGATCCCGGAGACGATCAGCAAAGAGCCAACCACCAGGCTGGCGGCCTGCATCCCCAGAATGGCCGGGTGGGTCATCAGGCTCATTGCAGGTTTCAGGCCGACCGCTGGCGCGAGCTTGGACGCTGCGCCCATCATGCCGAGCGAGATCAGGCCGCAGACGCTCTCCAGGAAAGCAAGCCCGCCGAAGACGATGTTGATGATCGCGAAGACCAGCAAGGGGCCGCGCGCCTTGCGGGGCGGGGGGTCGTCGAGGTAGGGTTGGAGTTCGTCCATCGCCCTCTCTTTATAACGTGAGCCGGGGTGTTGCGCCACGCTGTACATCGTTCGCTCGGCAGGTCGAGAGCACGGGGTGGCCCGCTGCGAGCGAGGACATGCCGGTCAGGCGTTTCCTGCTGGGTTGGGAGATCTCCCCGGTCGTGGGTCGAACCACGACCGAGAAGTCCCCGACATCCCGCTCAGTCGGTTTTCAGCACCTTGTCAGGCACTGGGGAAGTGGTCGCTACCGCCTCCCTCATGCTGCTGCTTGGCGCGCTTGAGCGCGGCGAGCTTCTCGGCGGACGGCTTGGCCTGGACCACGGGCTTCGGCGGGCTGTTCTCCTCCGTCGATGGCTTCGGCGTACCGTTTTCGGACTTCGTCTCGAGCTGCTTGCGGACCGCGGCCGGGATGTTCTCCTCGATGAACCGCTTCACCTCGGGCGAGGCTTGCATGCCTCGACGGATGATGTCGGTCAGCGAGAACTTGTCGGAGTCGACGCCGGCGAACTTCAGCATCTCCTTGAACATCGGATAAGCTGCGCCGGCTTCCATGAAGGCGCTGACCACGCGCCCCGCGCCCGAGTTGCCGCCGCCGTTGCCGCCGCCGGAGACGTTGAGCACCTTGATGTCGCTGATCTTCTCCGCCGGCTTCATCGCCTCGCGGACGATCTCCGGGAACTGCTGGACCATCGTCGAGAACGCCTCGGCCAGCAACACCTCGTTGCGCTAGCTGTTGACCGCCTGGACCAGCTTGTGGTTACCGGCCGCTTCCGCGGCGGCCTTCTCGAAGTTGGCCTTGGACAGCCGCTCGATCGCCGCGGCCTGCAGCTCGGCCGCCTCGGCCCGCGCCTTGGCGGCTCGCTCCACCTCGTAGGCCTCGGCGTCCGCAGATTTCTGGCGGTCGATCATCTTCTTCTCGGAGAGCGCGACCTGGTTGATCAGCGTGACCTCCTTCTCACGCTCGGCCTGGGCCCGCGCCTCGACCGTGATCACGTCCTGCTCGGCCTGCTCCTTCTCGGCCACGGCCCGCAGACGTTCCGCATCCTGACGCTCCACCTCCTGCTGCTTCTGAGCGATCTGGATCTCCTTGTCGCGGTTGGCCAGCTCGATCACCTGTTCACGCGCCACCTCGCGGGCCTGGACCGCCTCGTTCTTGCCGATCTCGGCCGCGGTGACGGTTTTCTCCTTCTCGATCTCGCGGGCGGCCACCGCCTCGTTCTTCTGGATCTCGCGCTGGGCCACCGCCTCTTCTTGCGCGGCGCGGAACTGGGCTTCATCCGCTTCCTGTTCGGCGCGCTGGTTGGCGACCTGCCGCGCCTGTTCGGCCTCGGCGAACTCTCGCTCCCGGTCGAGATCCAGCTTCAGCTTGACCGCCTCCATGTCCTGCCGGTGGATCGCCACCTCGGCCTCCCGCAGGATCTTGTTCTTCTCGCGGCGGGCGTTCTCGGTCCGGTTGACGATCAGCTTCAGGCCCGGCGCGTCGAACACGTTGTCCTCGTTGAGCGCGTCCTTGTCGGTCTGGTCGAGGTGCACGATCGAGACCGACTCCAGCGTCAGGCCGTTGTGGGCCAGGTCGTTGGCGACTTCCTTCTCGACCGTGTCGGCAAACGCCTGGCGGTCCTCGTGTAGCTCCTGCAGCGTCGCGGTGGCGGCCACCGAGCGCAGCGCGCCGACCAGCTTGGCGTCCACCAGATTCTGGATCGAGCTGACCTCCATCGTCTTCTCGCCCAGCGAGCGGGCCGCTCGTTCGATGCGCTCCTTGTCCTTCTCGACCTTGATGTAGAAGTGGACCACGACATCGGCGCGGATCGGATCCTTGGTGATCAGCGCATCGTTGCCGGTGCGTCGCACCTCGAGCGTCTTGGTCATCAGCGAGATCCGCTGGATCTCCTGGACCACCGGCAGCGCCATCATGCCGCCGTCGGTGACGATCTTCATGCCGTTCATGCCGGTCCTGACCAGCGCGATCTCCGGGCTGGTGCGCTTGTAGAGCTTCTGCCAGACCCAGACCATCGCCATCACGCTGCCGAAGATCATCGCTGCCAGGATCAGCCAGAGCTGGAAGGGGTCTGCCGGCTGTGTCGTCGACGTCTGCGCCAACAAGTGAATTAACATCTTTCCTCCTCGGTATGGACCTGCCTACCCGTTCGACGGGCGGCAGAGATAGATTCGTTTTTTGTGGTTGTATCTTGTCAGTGTGACGTGCTGCTCCTGAGGCACCGGGGGGTTGCCCGGCTCCAGCCGGCAGTGGACGATCAGCTTGTGGCCTTCCTTGTCGGTGACGACCGCCTTGCCGAACGTCTCGTCGACCGTCCCGCTGATCACCCGGGCCAGG
This sequence comes from uncultured Planctomycetota bacterium, assembly GCA_964486115.1. Classification (GTDB taxonomy): domain Bacteria; phylum Planctomycetota; class JACQVV01; order JACQVV01; family CAZANL01; genus CAZANL01. Next base: position 2,956 of record CAZANL010000138.1, on the reverse strand, counting down.
TTGCCCACCAGGTCGCGGCTGCTCGTACCGTACTTCTTCTTCATCGGGAAGTAGGCGGCGATGATCCAGGTCAGCAGCTTGGTCAGCAGCACGGCGGCGACGAAGGTCACCGGCACCGTGAGGTACAGCTGGTTACCGGCCCAGCCGAGCTGCGCGATCGCCAGCTGGTTGAAGTAGAGGCCGAGAAACCCGAAGGACATGAACAGCGAGAGCAGGATCAGGATCGTCGGTACGGACTGCACGTAAAAGAAAAGGAACATGCTGCCCAGCATGCCCACAGCGGCCTCTCCGCCGGCCTCGATGTCTAGATCGCCGTCTACCTCAACATCCACATCCAAATCGACGTCCGACTCGGAGTCGAAGCCGAAGTCCAGGTCGAGCAGGGTGTCCAGTGAGAACCCGATCGCCTGAAACAGGATGAAGCACATCACGATGCCCAGGGACACCGCGTAGAAGATGTTGTAGCTCTGTGCCATCTGCTCCCCGAAACCCATGTGTCAGCGCTCCTGTGTCTTTTTGGTTGGTGTTTGGTCTTCGGTGACGTCGTGTTCTTTTTCGACTGGGTCGGTGTCTATTTCGTAAGGTACGGTGTACGATGCTGGACCGGGCGACCTGTCCGCGATCATCATCAAGTTCAAGCCGCCAATAATCATCGCCCCGGCGAGGATCAGCCAGAACAGGGTTCTCACTGCGTACTTCAACCCGAAGCCCCACTCTTCTTCCTGTGTGCCGTGTTCCGCAGGCAGGCCGCCGTCGCCCCGCAGTGTCCGCGTCGTCTTCGGCCGCTCCAGAGCGGCACGGACCGACGCCACATCCTGAAACCGCCGCTCTAGCCGGGCGCACAGCCCCTGGTAGAGCCGGTCGAACCGGGCCTGCTCCTCGCCGAGGTCGACGTGGTCACCGAGCTTGTCGTTGAGCTCAGGCCGCTTGCCGGTCAGCATCTCGAACAGGATCACGCCCACGGCAAACAGGTCGACCCGCTCGTCCCCTTCGCCCCGCTTCTGCTCCGGCGCCATGTAGCTGGCCGTGCCGGCCGCCTGGCCCGCCTGGCTCTCCGCGCCGAGCGAGAGCAGCAGGCTGCGGGTCTCCTGGTTGAGCTGTCCCAGGCCGAAGTCGGCCACCCGCAGCCGTCCGTCCGCATCGAACAGCAGGTTCTCCGGCTTGAGATCGCGGTGGGCCACGCGAGCCCCGTGGGCCGCCTCGAGGCAGTCGAGAATCTGCACCAGCAGGTGCTCGGTCTCCTCCGGCGAGAGCCTGCCCATCTGCTCCAGCCGTTGCCGCAGGTTGCCGCCCGAGCAGTACTCCATCACCAGGTAGGGCGGGTTGGAGTCCAGCGAGACCGCCCCGACCTTGACCGCCGCCGGGTGGTTCACCCGACCGGCCAGGTTGCCCTCGCTGGCCAGCAGCTGGCGGCCTTCAGGGGTCAGCGCCAGCTTCAGCGCCACCTTCTGGTTCGGCGACTCCAGACGGTGGGCCCGGTAGACCTCCCCGAACGCGCCGCGTCCGAGAAGCACCTCGAGCAGAAAACCGTCGATAAGCTGTCCTGGTCCGACCTGAGTCATTGCATTGTTTAACGAGAGAAACGTCCCTCGGAGTCAGCAAATTCGCCAATTAGCGGCGGCTGGCAGACAATCGAGTTAGCCAGCCTCCTGCTCCAGCTCGGCGATGTGGCGCACGAGCGCCTCGTTTTCCGGAGAGAGCTTCTGGGCCCGCTTGAAGTCCTCCAGGGCTTTCCTGGGCTTTCCGGATGCCTCGAGCAGGTCCGCTCGAGTCAGCAGTGCCAGCTGATTGACCGGACCGAACAACAAGCTCAACTCCAGCTTGCCCAGGGCCTGCTCGATCTCGTCCTGGGCAATCAACTCGCGCGCCTGGCCCAGCAGGTGATCGCTTTGGCGTGAGAGAACCACGCTGATCCGGTCACACTGGGTCTCGTCGATCTGGTCCAGGATCTTGGTCAGGGCAACGGCTGGTTCGAGACCACGAGTGATGGTCGAACTATGGAAGTACTGCAGGTCGGCGCGCTGCTGTTTTTCCCCCTTGTCGGGTAGCAGCCAGATGCGCAAGAACTGCTCCCGGTCCAGGTAGATTCGCCGCCGTAGCCGCAAGGCCGTCTCTCGCAGGACCTGGGAATGGCTGCGCGATGCCTGGCGCAGGAATGCGAGGACGAAGGTGTCTCCCAGCCGGACCAGCGCTCGCTCGAGCCGGTCATCCCCCTGCATCATCCGCTCCATCAGTGGGCGATGGCCATTCAGTTCCGGCATCTGCAACAGGACGGACGCCGCTCCAGCCACATACGTGTCGTTGGACGTCGTCAGGTAGTTGGCCACGTTCTTGAGCAGCAAGTCCGGCTCCTCGGTTTCGTACGAGGCCTTGCGGAACATCGCCAGCGCTTCCTGGTGCCGTCCCTCCTGCATGCTCTGACAGCCGTCCGTGATCAGCTCCATGAACCGTTGCTGTCGACGGCGGGACCGTTTTCGTTCGCGGTAACCGGGCATCCTCAGCTTGCCGGCGGGCAATACCGACTGCAACGCCTTGGCGAACTCGATGGCCGTCTGGTACCGCTTTTGTGGGTTGCGACGCAGCGCGGTCAGGCAGATTCGCTCCAGCTTGCGGGTCACGTTCGGGTTTTCGGAGCTCGGTGGAACCGGATTGCCTTCGTCGATTCGGACGAACAGCTCCGGTGTGGTGCTGGCCCTGAATGGGACCTTCCCGGTCAGCACCTGATAGAGGATCACGCCCAGGGCGTAGACATCGGTGGGGGGGCCGATCAGATTGCTGTCGCCTCGGACCTGCTCTGGGGCCATGTAGTTGGGAGTGCCGACGGCGAAACCGGCCCGCGTGATCTTGGGGTCGTCGACCAGATCGCGGGCCAGGCCGAAGTCGGTGATCACAGGCTCCCCTGTGGTCGTGATCATGATGTTGGCCGGCTTCAGGTCACGGTGGATCACTCCGGCAG
>CAZANL010000137.1:8318-9449 GCA_964486115.1 uncultured Planctomycetota bacterium | reverse complement strand
GCATTCAAGGTCGAGTTCAGTGAGCACAAGGCGGAGGCGAACGAAGGCGTCGATTCTTCCTTGCTCACCTTGGCTCTGCAGACCGGGGGGTGTCTGGTCAGCAATGACAGCGGCCTGCAGAAAGTGGCTCATCTTCAGGGCATCGACTGTGTCAACCTCAACACGCTGGCGACGGCCCTGCGCTCGGTGGTGTTGCCCGGGGACCACGTGGACATCGATCTCGTGCGCGGTGGCGAGCAGGCGCATCAGGGGCTGGGGTACCTGGACGACGGGACGATGGTGGTGGTGGAGAACAGCCGCAGTCGGGTCGGCCAGCGGGTGACCGCTACCGTGACCAACGTGCTGCAGACCACGAACGGTCGGATGATCTTCGGCAAACTGCGCGACTCCGGATAGGTGACCCCACTGTTCAAGAAGAGCTGGCCCCTGCTGATCTTGCTGGCTGGCACGATGCTGGTTCTCTGCCTCTGGCTCCACCAGGGGCCGCCTCCGGCGGCTGGAGCGAATGACTCAGGGGTCGATATCATGGCCGAGGTGCGTCAGGTCGGGCCGCCGAGCTTTGTGCTGCTCCTCCTGTTCAGCGGGTTGGCCATCTGGCTGACCAGTCTCGTCGATCGACACGTGTTGCCCAAGGCGGAGTTTGTCGAGGCGCCCTGGGGCTTTTGGGTCTTTCTCTTTTTCAGCCTGCTGATGATGGGGCTCACACTGCTGCTGGGGCATGGCTACAACATGCTAGCGGCGGCTCGAGGGCTGGCTCCACTGAAGCAGGAAAACGTGATGCAGATGCTGCTGCTGCAGAGTCTGGTCAACCTGATCATGGTGGGTGGGATTCTGGCGATGGCCTGCAATGCGGGTCCGGATGGTCGTCGGGCGCTGGGGCTGGTCTCCCGGCCGGTGCGGCGCACGGTTGTCGCAGTTTTGCAGATGCTGGTGCTCTTCATCCCCGTCTACTTTCTGTCCCTGCTGCTTGGGCTGTTTGTCTTCTTGCTCGTTGGTCGCGAACCTTCGGCCCAGGCAGTCGTCGAACAGGCGATGTCGGTTCGCGGTGAGCCGGTCTTCCTGTTGTTTGCGTTCTTCGCGGTCGTGCTGGCGCCACTCGCCGAGGAGATGCTCTATCGCGGTGTGCTCTAT
>CAZANL010000137.1:5298-8308 GCA_964486115.1 uncultured Planctomycetota bacterium | reverse complement strand
CGGTTGCCCGTCCTCTGGGCTGCGGGGATTTGCGGTTTTATCTTCTCGCTGGTCCATGGTGAACCGATGGCTCTGGTGCCGCTGTTCGCGTTGGGCACGTTTCTCGCGCTTCTCTTCGAGAGAACGGGCTCGTTGCTGGCTCCGATCTGTGCCCACGCGATGTTCAACGCCGCGCAGCTGGCGTACATGGTGCTGGGTAGCCCAGCGTAGGAAATCGCACGCTGGTGTGTTGCAAGAGCGCCCGTCCTCTGGTGAGGCGGCGTTCGTGGCGAATCCGCAAGTCGTTTGTTTGGAACGACTTGACCTGAGATGGTGGTTCGGCCCGTCCCTTGCAAAAGGACTCCATATCAAACGTCCAGGGAGTTCTGCTCGCCGAGGGAGAAGCGATCCTCCCCTTGGCGACAGGCTCCGCCAACTCTTCACATCCACCCGGAGAAATGACATGCCGCGCGCGGACCCGCTGACCCTGCAAACCCGTCACTTCACCCAGAACGTGCTGCTGTTGCTAGACGGGACAAGTGACGCTTGCCGCGCCGGTCTGACGCGCTCTGCCTTGACACTCTGGGCCAGGATTTGCCGAGCTTCTGCGACCGAGGAGCGGCTCGCGCGAAGAGCCGCCGGCGAGGCCTATAGTGCGTTGGGGGATGCTCTCGATGTACTGGGATGGATGCTGGGGGCCGGCGCCTCGCCGGCACGTGTGAGCGTTTTGCTGCGTGATGGACGGGCGCTGGCACGCGCCATCGAGGTGCGCTGGCTGACGAGCCAGAGCCGGGGTCAGCCGGTAGGAGGCCCTTCACTGGCCCGCTCTACCGCTGGCTCCAAGGATATCACGAGCGAGTTGCTGAGTTCAGCCACTGATTCCATCTGGCCCGAATCGGGCACCCTTCGGGCAGGGGTTATGCAGCAGTCCCTGCTCGAACTGAGGTAGGGCCCTTGGCGCCGATCAACCCGACAACACTGACTCGTTGGACACGGGTTATGTAGGAGTCCCTGCTCGAACTGGGGCGGGGGCGTGGTGCTGCTCGTCGGTCAGGTCCAAACTCGCTCATCTCTCTCTCACGAGGCTGGCCGCGCTCTCGCGCCAGACCGGCCGGATCCATTCGGTCCGCTTCCAGTCGCAGCGGGGACAGTCCAGGTCGCGGCGTCGTGGGAAGTAGTATCCTGCAAATCCAAGCAGGAGCCCGGCGCCGAAGGAGATCCACTTACCCGGCACCCGAGGGTAGTCCGTGGCCAGCAGGTTCAGCAACACGGTGACGATGCCGGCGAGGAAGTAGAGCAGCAAAGCGACCAGCGGCTGTACCGCGGCCGGGTGCGGCGGAAGCTGAACTCCCAGCCGCACTGCTCGCACTGGATACCCTTGCCGTCCTGGGGACTGGCAACCGCACGGAGTTGATTGACGTCGCGAAGTTCATGTTGGCAAGAAGGACAGGTACGGCCCTTGGGGACCACCCGCATTCTGCATCGGGGGCATTCGACGATGTTCATCGATTCAGATCGTATCACAGCCGTAGTTTCCTTGCGTGGGTATGGTCGATTCTCATCCGGCCAATCCGCCTATTAGCCCCACACCACCGTTACCGGTCACTCAAGAGTTCAGTGAACGGAAACGGGAATTTTCGAACGTGCCAGGTGGGGATCGTGGGGCGGGTTTTGGGGCAATGCGAGCTCTGGCCTGGCCTTCGGCGGACCTACCACTCCATGTCTGTCAGCACATCGTATCGCTGTTTCAACCCGTGTCTCAGGTGTTGCTGGGCGTCGGCGGGAAAGTCTTCGAGGATCGGCTCGAATCGCAGTGGGTTGTGCCAATAGCGCCATCCCAGGCCATAGCCGTAACCCTCGAGGTAGGCCTGGCGCAGTTCGACCGGGACGCTTTTCAGCAATTGGGCAGGTTCCTGATCCCAGATGAATCGCTCGGCGAGACTGGTGCCGAATCCTCGGATCACCGCCTGTCGCAGGGGGCAAGGGACGGCCAGGCAACGTGCCAGTCGCTCGCGGGGGCCTTCGCGGAAGCGCCACCCCACGCCGTAGCCAAATCCATGGGCCAAGGGGTCGGCTTCGCCCCAGACATGGAGCAGGCGGGCCAGGCGTTCGTCCTGTCCCGTGGCCGCGAACCACCAGCCGATGCCGATCTGCTCCTTCGGCAGTGGGCGGTGATTCTCGATCTGAGGGTGTTTCCAGTTTCTGAACCGCCACAACCACCGGTCGTCCCCGCCTGGGCGGATATCCAGCATCGGATCGCTGGAGAGGGTCTCCCGAGCGGGCCAGAGAGGGACCACCTGCAGAGCGATGACAGCGCCGAGCGAGATTCCGCAGAGAACTCGACGCACAGGCCCCCTGGCCACCAGGGGGCCGAGCAGGCGAGCGAGCATCAGTGCTCCGGTCGGGGCGAGCAGGATCAGCAGGTAGTAGGACTGGACGCGGGTCAGCAGGTAGGCCGCCAGATAGGCTGTGTGCAGCAGCGCCAGGCGCAATTCGGGTGGGGACCGATCAACGCTCAGCCGCCTGGCCCTCCAGCCGATCCAGCTGGTCGCGATCAGCGAGACGAGCAGGATGAACTGGTATGCCGCCCCGGACCAGCTGGGCCAACCACGAAGGTGGAGTTCGTGATGAAAGCCGAGGAAGCCCTGCTCACCGAACAGGCCACGAAACGACCGAGCCCAGTCCGCTGGCGAGGCGACGGAGCGGTGGACGTCGATTCCCCCGCGCAACTGGAACAGAGGGATGCCGTGCTGCAGGTTGTTCCAGAGTGGCAGCGCGAAGCCGAGTAGGCAGCACAGGCTGAAGATCTTCAGCGGCAGCCTCTCGCGACCACCCGGTTTGCGGCCCAGCCACCAGCAGACGAGCACAGCGCCAGTCGCCGGAAGCATGGCATATGAAAAGGTCAGTCCGAGCCCGCTGACCAGGCCCAGAAGTGTGGCGAGCCATAGGCGGTGCCGCTGCTTCTCGCTGACCTGTAGCCGGTGGGCCACGATGAACTGCGCGCCGGCATGCGGGTCGCGCTCTTCCCCCC
>CAZANL010000137.1:0-5288 GCA_964486115.1 uncultured Planctomycetota bacterium | reverse complement strand
CACGATGAACTGAAGCAAGACCCACGGTAGGACCTCGCTGGTGTCGCCCAGGGTTTGAATGCCGCGCAGTAGCAAGGAGGGGGGACCGAGAGCTAGCAGTAGACCGGCCAGGAGTCCGGTGGGCCAGCCGAAGTACTCGGCGCCCAGCCAGGCGGCGAGGCCGACCGTGACGATCGAAATGCCGATCGAGACCAGCTTCAGCGAAAGCAGGGTGGGCCCGAACAACTTGAAGCTGGCACAGGTCAGCAGGCCGACCATCAGTGTGCCGTGTTCGTAGTTGGTATAGGTGTAGAGTGTCCAGTGCGTCGGTGGCCCACCCTGGAAGCTGCGGGCGACGAATGCGATGAAGCGCTCCTCTACATCCAGCATTTGTCCGGGAAGGGCATACAAGAGACCAAGCAGCAGCATTCCATGCAGCAGCAGCAAGCTCGCCATTGCCATCTTGTGCCAGCGTTTCATCTGCGTGACTTGTATCAGATGTGACGTGACAGTTTGTACTTTTCCGTGCTCCTGGCGAGCAGTAAGATGGAATCTAATGGACCGGCGATGGGTGTTGTTGCTGGCGCTTCCATTGCTGTTTGCGGTGTGTGAGCAGCAGCGGCCGGGCGCGAACAGACCTGATCCGGTGCCCGTGGTGATTCCCGATGAAGACCCGCTGGGACCGAAGGTTGCAGCGTTGATGCCCAGCCCGGCCGAGGATCGGTGGCGCAAGATAGCATGGCGGTCCGACCTGCTCGCGGCGCGGATCGAGGCGCGCGAGTTGGGCAAACCGATCTTCCTCTGGGCAATGGATGGCCACCCTCTCGGTCTGGTCTGACACAACGGCACGGTGGGCCGTGTGCACACCTTCTCCGACTTGCGGGTGATCGAAGCGCTCAACCGGGACTATCTTCCGGTGGTGCTCGACTGCGCGTTGCACGAGCGACGCAAGGCCAATGACCGGCGCAAGAAGTTCTACAAGAAGGTGGCTGCTCAGCGACCGAAGAAGAACTTCCTGGCTGGCGTCGAGGGGGCGACACAGGGGTATTACACCCTGGACAGTTCGGGCAAGGTGTACGAGGCCTACACTTACCTGGCCGTCGAGGACCGAGTGTCGATGGTATTGGCGATGCTCGAGCGAAGCCCGGTTGCCTTTCGCAAGGGCAAGGTCGAGCAGCTCGAGCTGAGTTCGGTGGATGTGCCGATCCACCCCGAGCTTCCCGCCGGGACGGTGATCCTCTGGGCTTACAGTCGGATCCGGCCGCTGCCGAAGAACGCCGAACAACATAATCGGATGGTCGGGCGTGGTGTCGCCTGGGTCCCGCAGGCGGAGGTCGAGCAACTGCTCGCTGGGCAGGTCTCGGAGAGCCTGAAGCGACGTCTCTTACTCGGGCACCTGCGGGACAACGTGCGTGGAGAGCCCCGGCTGTTCAAGCCGGAGCATGTCAAGCAGGCCGAGATGTCGGCTCAGGTCAGCCGCAAGCAAGGGCTGGTCTACGTGCGGTTCGGTGGCCCGTTCGAAATCTCTGCTCCGGCGGGCCAGCGAGATGATTCTGAAGAAGGCGAATGGCTGATCGCCGCCGGCTATGCGGGTACCCTGCGAGGCTCGATGGTCTACGATGCTGCCCGTCGCCAGGTGATTCGTTTCCTGATGCATGCAGAGGGTCGGTGCTGGGGTGAGCATCCTCACACGCCTGGGCCACCGCCCGGCAAGTACCCCCTCGAGATCGGGTTCATCCAGGCTCGCAGCGATGACCAGCATGCAGCCGCCATCACGCCATTTGCCGCGGGCAATGACGAGACGCTGGTGCGTTATCTCGAGCAGGGCATCAGCTCGCGCTGAGTCGGTTAGCCCCTACTGGGCAGGGGTGCCGATATGGAGTGACTGCCAGAGCAGATGGCACAGTTCGAGACAGATCATCAGGAGACCGATGAGGATTCTCATGGGCTGTACTAGCGCAAAGCACGTGCCGTAATCATGGGCTCCAGACAGGGCCTGGTGGGGGTTTTGGTGCAGTTTTCTCCCTGCGCTCTACAGATCAACTCTGCGGTGCCTGGTATACTCCGCGCTTCTACTCCCCGAATCCCCAAAGAACCCATGGAGTGATGGGATGTCGACCCCGGAACTGTTGATCGCTTTCTCGGGCGGGCTGGACACGAGCTATTGTGTGCACTACCTGAGCGCGGAACACGGATATCGGGTCACCACAGTTACATTTGACTGCGGGGGCCTGGATGCGGCGGAGTGCGAGGGGATTGCCCAGAGGTCCGCAGTCTGCGGCGCGGTCGAGCACCGCTTTGTCGACATGCGTCAGCCGCTGTGCGAGCGGGTCCTCGTTCACCTGATTCGCAGCGGCTATCGCAAGGGGGGCAACTACCCGCTGTGTGTCGGAGCAGAGCGGGGACTCCAGGCCGAAGCTCTGGCTCGCGCCGCGAATCAGGGTGGATTTGCAGCGGTGGCGCATGGCTGTACGGCGGCCGGTAACGATCAGGTCCGGTTCGACGTCACGCTCAAAGCCTGTCTCGACGAGGGCATCGAGATCCACGCACCGATTCGCGACATGGCGCCGAGTCGGGAAGAAATCACCAGTCGATTGAAGCAGGCGGGGATCGACGTCCCGCCCTCCTCGACGACCTACAGCGTCAATACCTCGCTCTGGGGAACGACGCTGGGTGGTGGGCCCTTGCACGATCCGGCGCAGCCGGTGCCTCCCGACCTGCGCCACCAGGTCGCGGCACAGGTCAGCGTCCCGGGGGTGGACGTGACCTTGGCGTTCGAGGCAGGTGTGCCTGTGGCGCTGAATGGCGAGGCCCTCCCGCTCTGGGAACTGATCGAGCAGCTCAATGGTCTTGCTGCGGAGCGGGGTGTGGGGCGCAGCGTCCACACCGGCGATACGGTGTTGGGGATCAAGGGGCGGATCGTATTCGAGGCGCCCGCAGCCGAGGTGATTCATCTAGCGCACCGGGAACTCTGTAAGCTGACCCTCGGCAAGTGGCAGCTTTTCTTGCGTGAGCAGCCGATCTCGCTCTATGGCCAGTTGCTGCACGAAGGGCTGTGGCTCGACCCGGTGATGTGCGACATCGAGGCCTATCTGGGCAGCGAGCAGCAGCGAGTGGTCGGCGAGGTGACGCTGCGACTGGACCGGGGCCTGCTGTCGCTGGTCAAGCTCGACTCGCCGTTCAGTCGGATGGCCGGGCGTGCCCGCTACGGCGAGACTGGCTATGGCTGGGATGGCCGGGACACTCAGGGATTCGCCCGCATCCTCAGCCTGGGGCTGGGTAGACCGCAGTGAGCACGCACAAACTTCGCATCCGGCCCGACAAGATTGGCAGCGTCTGCCTGCCGTTCGATGTCGGCCCGTATCTGTCAGTCAGTCAGCAGGCTGTGGCCGAGGAAGGTGTGGCCGTGCTGTGCAAGGTGCGGACCGCAAGGCAGGAATACGGGCATCTCGAACTCTGCTCGGGTCGCGCGGCGATCCTGGTTCCGGGAGATGTGATCCTCGGTGTGCTTGGCGCCAGGGCCGCCCTGCGAGGTTTCTGCGGCAAGGTTCCAGAGCGACTGGCGGCCGGTGACACGGTCTACCTGCTCAATCAGGGAGGGGTGATCGGAACCTGTGATGGTCGGACAGTCGGTCTGGGAATGCCGATCGAGTTGGAAGTGATGGGTACCCCGATGCCCGATGACCGACCGCTGCGGCTGTCCGACCACTCGCTGCCGTCTGTCGACGTCTTGCCTTCGTCGATGCCTCCTGTGCTTGGGGTCTTCGGGACCTGCATGCATTCCGGCAAGACGACTGCTGCTGCGGTGATCATCCATGACCTGCGCAGCAAGGGGTTGACCGTCCACGCGGGCAAGGCGACCGGCGTTGCCTGCATTCGGGACCTGCTGCTCTATGCTGACAACGGTGCAAGCGTGACGGCCAGCTTCCTCGACTGCGGGATTCCGTCGACCTGCTACCACGACGAGGTGCCGGCAATCACGCGCAACCTGCTCGCGCATCTGGGGTCGGAAGAACCCGATGCGATCGTGGTGGAGATGGGAGATGGTCTACTCGGTAGCTATGGAGTAGACGAGATCATCAGCGATCCCGAGCTGTCGGGTTGTTTCAGTGGGGCGGTTCTGGCAGCCAACGACATCATCGGCGGTTGGGCTGCCGCGACCCGCATCGCCGAGAGAGGCATCCCGGTGCGTGTGATCACCGGTCCGGCAACCGATAACCTCGGCGGCGAGCAGAAACTGCGGAGCTTGGGCTTCGAGGCCGCGAACATCTTCCGTGAGCCGGAGCGGGTGTGCGCGTTGGCGATGCCATGAGCGGGGCACGGGTCGGAATCGTCGGTGCCACGGGCTTCATGGGCGGCGAGGTTGTCCGCCTGATCGCGGGGCACCCGTCCGCCGAGTTGTCCGCAGTCTGCGCCTCGAGCAAGAATGTCGGGCGCTTGCTGGGTGAGATTCGCCCATCGCTGTCTGGTCTGGGTTCGCGTGTGCTGGAGCAAGCAGACCCGGCGCGCCTGGGCGCTTCGTGCGATGTGGTGTTCCTCGCATTGCCGCATGGCAGCAGCGCCGAGCTGGCAGCTGGGCTGCTGGACCGAGGGTGCCGGGTGATCGACCTGGGTTCGGACTTCCGGCTGCGGGATCCGGAGGATTACCCACGTTATTACCAGCGGGCACACCCCTGTCCCGAACTGCTGGATAGAGCATTCTACGGCCTGCCCGAGTTGACCGGTCCGCCGCCCGACGGCTGCGCGCTGGTGGCCAACCCCGGTTGCTTCGCCACGGCAATCGCGCTGGGAACGGTGCCGCTGGTGCCGCACCTCGAGTCGGGGGCGCGGCTGGTCGTCAACGGGGTGACCGGATCCACTGGTAGCGGGGCGAGGCCGCGACACGGCGTGCACCATTCGCTGCGGATGACCAACTTCTGGGCCTACAAGCCGCTAGCGCATCAGCACATGGGTGAACTGCGCCAGTTGATGCGCAGCAGCCACGGCCGAGAGGCCGCTGTCGATTTCACCGCGCACAGTGCGCCGGTGGCGCGTGGCATCCATCTGACGATCACCTTGCGGCGCTCCGAATTGAATGGCTCGGCCCTGGCTCTGCTCTCCGAGGCCTATGATGGAGCTAGCCTGGTCTGTGTGGCCGAGGGGCGCGTCGCGATGGGGGCGGTCGTCGGGTCGATGCGCTCGACGATAGGTGTCGTCGAGACCGAGGATGCGGCCGCTGTCTTCGTCGCCATCGACAACCTGCTCAAGGGGGGCTCGGGGCAGGCGGTGCAGAACATGAACTTGCTGCTCGGCTTGGAGCCTCTGGCGGG
>CAZANL010000136.1:0-9451 GCA_964486115.1 uncultured Planctomycetota bacterium | reverse complement strand
CTCCCTGGGCGCTGGCGGGACATCTCCTTGGGCGCGGGCGGGACATCTCCCTGGTAGGTCTGCATTCCGCGGTCGATCACCTGGGCCGAGTTACCGCCGGTTCCGTGAACGTAGAAGTAGAGCGGAAACCCCTTGGCCGGCATCTTGCCCTTGGGGACGGAGACCATGAACGGCGCCTTCTCGTCCCGCAGCTTGATCAGCTTGCCCGCCGAGTCGACCGACATCTTGCCGCCTTCGACGAGGTAGGGCGGCGTGCCGTCTTGATACTGGGGTGCCAGCCAGCTGCCCTTCAGCGCGTAGAAGGTGGGGTACTCGTCCCGCACGGCGAGCGCATCGACCAGCGGCGGCGCGGGCAGCTTGGACTGCTCCTTGACATGGCGAAACACCGTGGCTGTCGGCGAGCCGGTCTTGAAGACCGTGGCGGCGGCGATGTCCGCCTTCGCTAGCCCCAGTGACGGGAGGACGGAGCTCAGCGAATCGAAGCTGGCGGCCCAGGCGGCGGCCTTGGCCCCGGTGGGGACCTTGCCGGCGAGCATCTTGGCCAGGTCGGCGTGCTGCTTCAGCTCCACCCCGTCCGGATTGCCCAGGCTGCGTAGGACGATCGCGGCGTAGTGGGTGTGTTCGGCCAGGCCGAGCCCCGGGACCGGTAAGAGCTGCAGCAGGTTGATCGGTCGAAAGCTGTCCTCGACCTCGGTGACCTGTACGTGAAACGGGTGCTTGGTGCCGAAGCCCGCTGATGACGTGTCGATGTTGACCAGCAGGATTCCACTGCCCGGTTTGATCCGGTCGAGCGGGTCAGCGCTTGGTGTAGCGACCGGTCCATCGAACTGGAAATAGATCGTCCCGGTCGGACTGAATCCGTCCGTCTCCTTGCTGCCCAGAGTTCGCAGGCTCTCGATCCACTTGCGCTTGGTCGGATTGGGCAGGCCGCTGAGGTCGGGCTTGCCGTCGACGGTCCGGGGGGCGGCGGGCCAGGGGCGATCGAAGAACGCGCCCTTGCCGGTGAGATCGAGAATCAGCGTGGGGCCCGGGGCGGGAGGGCTGGTCGTGTCCTCCACGCAGGCGGCCAGCAGGATGCCGGCCAGCAACAAGGTGATCGATGCGTAGGTTTTCATCGTTTTGTAGGCCTTCACGCTTTCGTTGGTCTGTGTGGTTTTTTGCTTTAATATAGGTAAAGCCAGATCTAACACGGGATAATGGCCCTGTCCAGGATCGACACCGCGGATGCTGCGGGTGTTATCGAGGGCCGCTGCCACATCAAGCATGTTCGACGCGTGAATGGGTTGGGAATGCACAGATGAATACAGGCAAGGCAAAACGGACAGAAGATGCCGGCGTCGTCGATGTTTCCGTCAGACAATGGGTCGTGCGGATCATCGGGGGGTTGGTGCTAATCGGAGCCGGTGCCGTGTTTCTGCGCGATGCGTTGTACCCCTTTCCGCCTCCGGGCGGAGGTTGGTCATCTGTCGAAGAAGGGACTGCGTACTACCTGTCGGCCGACGGCCGAGCGTTTTTGGTGCTGCAGTCCGATCCACCGACCTACCCATCGCCCGGCGTCTACCGCACGGGCAAGCGACCCGAGCTGTGGTGGCAACTGAAGCCACTGAATAGCTATGGCACCAACCTGCTTGCCCCGAGCGGCGAGGCTGTGATTCAGCTGTTTGAGGCATTGGTCGAGCCGCTTGTGCCTGACGCCACGCGTTCCGGGGGCACTCATGTCACGCTATGGCGGAGATCGGGTCCGGATGCGCAGTTCCGCACAGGAGGTTACAGCGTTCGATCTGGCGCGCGCGGCGCTGTCTATCGCTGGTCACCGGATCGACCGTCGATACTCGAGGTGGCCACACCGTCGGGTGGCCGGTACTCGCTCGATACGGAAAGCGGGATATCGACTGCTCACTGATGCTGACCGGTCGCGCAGTCAGCGTGATCCTGCGACCCAGGTGGCCGTGTTTTTTTACGGGCCAGAGCACCTTGCGAGCCGGCAGGGCGTCGATCGACCCGCGCTGTGGACCCGCCTACTGCGGACCAGGCGACCCATTCGGCGGCTAGCTAAGGGCCAGGCAGAACCGAGTCACCTCATCCAGCGTGTTGTAGTAATGTACCGAGGCCCGTACCACATGTGGTAGTCCACGGGCGTCCATATCTAGACGGGTGCTAAAGGCGGTGCTGACCGACACGTTGATCGCTCGCTCTCGCAGGACCCGCTTGATTTCGGGCGGCGTCAGCCGATCGCTGATGAAGCTGACCAGGCCGCAGCGCCGAGCTCCCGGATCCGTGACCGTCACGTCGGGGAGGGCGCCGAGCCCCTCTCGGAGCGCCTCGGCGAGCACGCAAATACGATTCTCGATCGGCTTCAGGCCCCAGTCGAGTGCGTAGTCGATCGCTGCGCCCAGCCCGAGGGTGGCGGCCACGTTGCGCTCCCAGCACTCGAAGCGACGCGCGTCGCCGCGAACCTCGAACTGGTTGGCCGCCGTCCACCGGGCGGCATGGAGATCCAGAAAAGGCGGCTGGAGTGTCTCGATCACTGCTTCGCGGACATAGAGCGCCCCCGTCCCTCGGGGTCCCCGGAGATACTTTCGTCCGGTCAGCGACAGCATGTCGCAGCCCAGGCGCCCGACATCCAGCGGGAGCTGCCCGGCCGACTGACAGGCGTCGAGCAGGTAGAGCACGCCGGTCTCGCGGGCCAGACGACCGGCCTCCTCGGCCGGGTTGACCAGGCCGCTGTTGCTGGGGACGTGTGTCAGCGCCAGTAGTCTGGCGGGGCGGTCGAGCGCCTCGCCCAGGGCCTGCAGCGAGAGCTGCCCAGCAGGATCGTTGGGGACCACCTCGATCCGTGCGCCGCAGGCTCGTGCGCGCTGCAGCATCGCGATGTAGTTGCTGGCGTACTCCGCGACCCCGGTGATTATCCGGTCGCCGTGAGCGAGCGGAACTCCGTAGAACGCCATGTCCCAGGCCCGGGTGGCGTTCTCGACTAGCGCAATTTCCTCCGGTCCGCAGCCGAGCAGCCGGGCCACCGATCGATAGACCGCTTCGAGCGCACCTTCGGCCAGCTCGGCGGCCTCATAGCCGCCCTGATCCGCCTCGAGTCGCTGGTGCCGCTCGACGATATCGAGGACTGGCTGTGGAATCAGCGCGGCCCCGGCGTTGTTGAAGTGCAGCACCGATTCGCACCCGGGGGTTTCTCGACGAGCGCGGTGGACGTCGATCACTGTCTGTCAGATCGCCCAACCGGACCCCAGCAGCGACCGGTGGTATACCGGACGCTAACTGGCTGCGAGGACCTCTTCGAACTTGGGCTTCAGATAGCTGACACAGCCGTCGAGGGTCGCTAGCTGGGGATATTCTTCTTCGGGAACCTCGATGCTGTGCAGCTTGCGCAGCTCCATCACGATGTCGAGGAAGTCCATCGAGTCCAGCTCGAGTTGATCCCGCAAGGGGATGTCGCCCTTGACGGCGCTGATGTCCTCATCCGGGGCGATGCCCTCGATGATGTCCAGCACGAGCTGTCTGATTTCCGCGTCATTCATCCTACTGCTCCTCCTTGGGTACCTTGCCTATGATGACTGTAGAATTGATGCCGAGCATCCCGAACGAGTTGTTGAGGATGGTCTCGACGCGCTCGACCTGGCGCGGTTGGCCGATCACCAGGTTGAGGCCCTCGCACTCCGGGTCGAGGTCTTCGCAGTTGATTGTCGGGTGGATCAGGCCGTCCTCGAAGGCTGGCAGGTTGCCGGCCAGTTCGAGAGCGCCTGCGGCCCCCATCGCGTGTCCGATGAAGCTCTTGGCGTTGTTGACATGTACGCCGGGGTCGTTGCCGAACACCTCGCGTAGCGCGCCGACCTCGGCAATGTCGCCCGCCGGTGTGGCTGTTGCGTGGGTGCTGACCAGATCGATCGCCGAGGGATCGAGCTGAGCCCGCTTGAGAGCCAGGCGGACGCATTGCGCCTGGCGGATGCTGTTGGGCAGCACGAAATCGGTCGCGTCGGTGTTGAGTCCATAGCCCAGCACCTCGCCGTAGATCCGCGCGCCCCGAGCGCGAGCCGCAGGAAGGCGCTCGAGCACATAGACCGCACCGCCCTCCGATACGACGATGCCGTTACGCGCCCTGTCGAACGGCCGGCTGGCCCGCGCCGGATCTTCGTGGGTCGCCAGGGCGTTCTGGCTCTTGAAGCTGGCGAAGATGCCGAAGGTGTGGATGCTCTCCGACACACCGCCGGCCAGCACCATGTCCACCTCGTCCAGCCGCAGCATCTGCACACCCTGGATCAATCCTGCGTTGCCGGCGGCGCAGGCGGCGCCGATGGTGTAGTGCGGGCCGGTGACCTTCAGGCTGAGCGCCACCTCGCCCGCCGGGCTGTTGGACACGGTCCGCGGGTTGTGGTGGTGCGACCAGAAGCGGACATCGTCGTTGTGCTGACGGATGTTGTGGATTTCGTTTTCGGTCTCGACATTGCCGTGCTCGGTCACGCCCAGATAGACGCCGATCCGTGAGCGATCCTCGGACAGCTCGATACCCGCGTCGGCCAGTGCTTCGTGCGCACAGTAGATACCGATCGAGCCGGCCCGGGTTCCCCGCCGGAGCTCCTTGCGCTTCTGGTATGTCAGGGGGTCGTGATCGCAGACGCCGGCCAGCACCTGGCCCATGTGGCGCGTCTCGAACTCCGACACGCCCGAGATTCCGGCCAAGAGGTTCTGGCGGAAGGTCGCCAGGTTGTGCCCGTTGGGCGCGGTCAGTCCCAGTCCGGTGATCACGATCCGCTCGTTGTCATGCATGGACGGGTCTCCTGTCGGTCAACTCGGCGATCAGTTCCTCCATGCCGGACTGGGTGTCGATCAGAGGTTCGTAGCCCAGCTCCTCGCGTGCTCGGGTGATGTCGAACCAGTGCGAGTGGGCCAGCTGGGCGGCGAGGAATCTCGTCATGCGCGGCTCGCTGCGCGCCCCGGTCAACGACCAGGCCAGCTCCAGCATCCGGCCCAGGCGCCACGCCGTACGAAACGAAATCGACCTCGTGACCCGGGGCAGCCCCACTCCTTCGAGGATACTATTGATGAAATCCCAGAGGTTGACCGGTTCGCCCTGGCTGAGGAAATAGGCCTGCCCGCAGACCGGCGATCCGGGCGTCAGTCGGTCCGCAGCGAGCAGGTGTGCGTGGGCCGCGTTGGTCACGTGGATCACGTCCACGCGGTTGGCGCCATCGCCGATGCGGACCAGCTTGCCCGACCGGGCTCGTTCCACCACCCGTGGGATCAAGTGGTTGTCGCCCGGGCCCCAGATCAGGTGGGGGCGCAGTGACACGGTGCGCAACCTCTGGCTGTTGGCGGTCAGCACCAGCCGTTCCGCCTCCGCCTTGGTTTCGGGGTAGGCGGTCAGATAGCGATCGGGATAGGGATGGCTCTCGTCGATGCCCTCCTGGCTGTCGGCGTCGAACACAACGCTGGGCGAGCTGCAGTAGACCAGGCGCTCGATACCTTCCTCCAGGCAGGCTGACAGAACGTTGCGCGTACCGTCGACGTTGACCGAGCGGAACGTCTCGTACGGTCCCCAGATGCCGGGTAGAGCCGCCAGGTGGTACACCACCTCGGCGCCCACGCAGGCTGCACGGACTGCATCGGCGTCTCGGATGTCGGCCTGGATCGTCTCCACGCCATGCGTGGCTTCGAGGGCGGGATAGCGGCTGCGCCCCAGCACGCGAACCGACTCGCCCCGCTCCCGTAGCTGGCGCACCACGTGCCGACCCAGAAATCCCCCGCCGCCCGTGACCAGAGCCGTCATCCGAGCCGCTCCTCGGCCCAGAGCGTCAGCTTCTCGCGGAAGATCTTGGCGTTGTGCCGGATGTCGACCGGGAAGCACGGGTGGTACAGGACCGTCCCGATCGACCGGGTATGGTCGGCTGCGCGGGCCAGCTCGAGCAGCTCGGCACTCAACTCGTCACTCGGGCTGTGTCCTCGCTCGAGTTCGATGATGATCACCGCCCGGGTGCCGACACCGACAAGTGCCGAGCGCAGGACTGCCGGGTGCTGGTTGAAGATCGCCTCGCAGGGAATCGTGTAGAGTGGGCCCGCGTCGGTCTTCACCCGGTGGGCCTTGCGTCCGCAGACCCACAGGCGGCCTTGCCGATCGAGATACCCCAGGTCACCCATCCGGTGCCAGATCTGGTCGCCCTCCGCGATCTTGGCCTGTCGGGTCTGTTCCGGATGCAGGTGATATTCTTGAGTCACCGGCGGCCCCTTGACCACGATCTCGCCGATTTCTCCCTGTGGTAGGCAGAGCCGATCGTCCCACAAATCGATCGTCCCGTCGTCGATGCGGATGATGCGCAGCGTGACCTGCGGAAGAGGTTTGCCGACGCAGACGCCGGCTCCCTGGCGGGTCTCGACGGCGGTATCCTGCAGGATCTCACGCCCGTGTAGGGAGCAGAGCGGCAGGGCTTCCGTGGCGCCATACGGTGTGTGGGTATCGGCCTGCGGTCCGAGAATCTGCTGGAAGGGGCGCAGGACCTGTTCAGGTACCGGTGCGCCCGCCATCAGGATCCGGCGCACGGACGGCAGTGTCAGGCCCCGCTCTGCGCAGTATACGCCCACCCGGCGCCATATGGCTGGCGAACCGAAGGTGTAGGTGACGCCATGGTCTTGAATCGCCTCGACGATCTTGGCCGGCTCGACTTGAGCGGGTCGGGACGGATCCATATCGGGGATGATGCTGGTGGTGCCCCAGGCAACGCTGAACAGCACGAATAGTGGAAATGCAGGCAGGTCCACCTCCTGTTCCTGGATGCCATAGTGCTCACGGATCATCTCGACCTGAGCCCGGAACATGCCGTGCTGATAGGTGACTCCCTTGGGCGGTCCGGTGCTGCCTGTGGTGAACAGGATTGCCGCGGGGTCGGTGCTGCGGGTCTCGGCCACCGGGAAGTGGCCGTCGGACGGATCGATCATCCGCTCTAGCAGGCCACCGCCCCACAACCACCGACGTCCACCTACAGTGACAGTGTAGCGAGCGGTGCGGAACGCCTTGCGGTTGAAGACACGGAAAAGCTGGGCCAGTGGAATGCCCACCAAGCCATCCGGCTGGATCTGGGCAATCGACTGCTTGAGGTTGCTGCGACCCATGCCGGGGTCGATCAGCACCGGAACGGCCCCGATCTTGAACAGGGCGAAGCTCAGCGAGACGAAATCGGGTCCTGGCCGGACCATCAGCAGGATCTTGTGCCCTCGCGAGATTCCTTGGCGTTTAAGCGCGTGTGCGAACTGATCACAGCGGCGGTCGAGCTGCTCGTAGGTCAGGTGGCTATAGCAGCGCTTTCCGCCGGCATTGTAGTTTTCGGGGAACACGATCGCCTTGCGCTGGGGATGGCGCTCGGCGCGGACGGGTAGGGCGCTCGCTATATTGAACAGCGGTTCGGCCACCGCCTTTGACGGGGTGGGAGCGACGGACAAAGCGGTTCCTTTGGAATACTCAACCATATGGGATTGCAAGATGATACGCCTGGGTGGACGGTCAGTCAATGGGCTAGATAGGGGATCTACTTGATGCGGTGCGTCATGCCATGACGCAGTTACGCAACGCGTTATTGTTGCGGCTCGGGTGAGACGAAACGGCGCATCAATGGCTCGATCTGGTCGTGGGCCTCTTCGACGACATAGTGTCCGGCTCCCTCGGCTCGATGGATCTCAGCGTGTGGGAAGCGACGGGCCCACTCCATCAGAAAGTGCTCCTGGAAGCACCAGTCCTTCATACCCCAGACGATCAGCATCGGACGATTTACCAGCTCAGGTAGGCCGGCCTCGATCTCGCGCAGGGTGGCGTGGGACGGATGCGTCTCAGATAGTGGTATGTCTTGCACGAAACGCAATGTTGCGATGCGGTTGCTCCAGTTGTCGTACGGGGCGAGATAACCGGCCTTGACCCGGCGAGACATACGCTGTTCGACGGCCATTCGGGTGGCGGCTCCGGCGAACCCGTTTAACCCGCGCACTGCCAGCTCCCCGATCAGAGGAATGCGGCAGATGCGGATGCGACGCGGGCAGCGATCCGAGAGCCATGCTGCCGTGTTGAAGATGACGAAGCGTCTGATCTGTGGGATGTGTCGCAGTGCGTATCCCATCCCGATCGCGCCGCCCCAGTCGTGGACCACCAGTGTGATGTGCTCCAACTCGAGGTGCTGCAGCAGGCGCTCCAGGTTGTCGATGTGCTGTCGCAGTGTGTAGGGGTAGTCCTGCGGCTTGTCGGAGAGCCCGCAGCCGATATGGTCGGGGGCAATCACCCGATGACTCGTCCGGAATGCGGTCACCAGTCGGCGGTAGTAGAAGGACCAGGTGGGGTTGCCGTGCAGCATGACGATCGGCTCACCCTGTCCCTCGTCGAGGTAGTGCATCCGCTGGCCATCGATGTCCAAGTAGTGGCTGTAGAACGGATATTCGGCCCGCCAGATTCCATTCACCATTCAACTCCCAGCATCAGGCAGTTGATCCCGCTGCCGATTCCGAGCAACGCGACACTATCACCGCGCTCGAGCAGCCCTTCGTCTATGCCGTGGGCCAGTGTGACCGGGAGAGCAGCCGAGCCGGTGTTGCCTAGCCAGGGGTAGGTTACATGGTCTTTGGCCGGGTCTATCCCGAGGGTTTCGAGCAGCAGCTTGCGATGTGCCGAGCCGACCTGGTGGCTGAAGATCCGATCGACCGACGCGGCGTTCCAGTTCAGGGTCTGTTCCAGCTCGTCCCAGGTCTGGGCCGCCAGAAGGCAGCCGTGCTGCATCAACGGCTCGGCCTGGGTTTTCATCAGGGTTTGGTCTCCTCCGCCCTGGCACAGGTGGTGGTGCTGAGTCGCTGCGCGAATGGCGCCGCCGACCAGGCGATGGCCGCTGGACGAGAGCTTGGTGTGTGTCAACAGCACCGCGGCGGCCGAAGAACCGATGGTCAGCGATGCGAAGCTCTCTTTGGAGGAGGCGCGGGTGATCGTCTGGTCCTCGATCAACAGCCGGATGGTGTTCTCTACAAGTGCCTCCGCGCACTCGCCGGAAACGATCAAGCCCGCGTCCAGCTGGCCCGACTCGATCATGTTGGCGACCAGAATCATCCCGTTGAGCACACCGAGACAGGCGTTGGACAGATCAAACAGCATTGCGTCGGGGGCCAACCCCAAGGCGTGATGCACCAGGTTGGCGGTTGCTGGCTCGAGAAAATCTCGGCAGACCGAGGCGTGAATCAAGCAGCCAATACGAGCAGGGTCGATGTCCGCCCGCTCGATGGCCTGTCGGCCAGCCTCGATGGCTACCGTACTGGGACGTGTGCCTGGATCCCAGAAGCGTCGCTCGCGCACCCCGCTCATCAACTCCAGACGGCCGGCGGGCAGGTTCAGCCGCTCATAGCATGGTTGTAGGCGAGCTTCGAGTTCGCTTGATGAAACCGGTCGCTCGGGCAGCAGGTGGCCCAGCGACTCCAGGCAGAC
>CAZANL010000135.1:1318-9469 GCA_964486115.1 uncultured Planctomycetota bacterium | reverse complement strand
GTCCGTGCCGCGTTCGTCGAGCAGGCCGAGCAGGGCGGGGCCCAGACAGATACCGACCAGCATACTGCCCATGATTCTGGGAGCGTTGATCTGTGCAACGAGCTTGGATGCCGCGAACCCTAGCGCGAGGAAAATGCCCAGGAGTAGCAGCGGATCCAAGGTCATGAGCGCGTGAGCTCCGGAATCAGTGCCCCATCGAAGCACGGTTTTCCGCGGTGCCGGACCTGGTGAACCTCTTCGAGCAGCTGGTCGATCTTCTCTAGCAGACCATCGACATCGACGCCCAGGTGACTGGGCGCTGCTGGCAGCAGGTTTGCCGTGGCGAAGTGCAGCAAACGATTTGCGCCGCTCCAGTTGGACCGGTTGAGATGAAAGCACGCCCCGGCTAACTGAATTAGCCCCTGGTAGAACTGGGACTGAACGCCATCAGCCTCGAGCCAGATGGCTTCCCACGCTTCGTGAGCATGCCAAAAGCGGCCTTGGTTGAAGAGTTCGAGCCCCTCTGTGTAGCCGGACAAGTAATCCGTCACGTCCGGCATTGTATGTGGACTGGCCATTTTTTCAGCACCCTGTTAATATCCGTCCATGGATCGTCGCCGGCTTCGAGAGTTCAGGGTGCGTGCACGCCAACACTTCCTGGAGGTTCATGACGAGGGGGAGTTGGTCACGGCCGAAGGTTTGTTGACCGACTGCGAGCGGGAAGGCGAGTCGGTTTTTTCTTACATACAGCGGCGCAGCTCAAAGCAAGAGCAGCTACTCGATCTGACGCGCGCGCTGAACGCGGAGCGGGATCTGGACCGTTTGCTCGAAAAAATCGTGGATGCTGCCATCGAGCTCTGTGCGGCCGAGCGAGGTGTGCTGATTCTGGCTGGAGATGGGCATTTTCAGCCAGAAGTTGCGCGGCGGTTCGGCGGAGAGGACCTGCACGGTCTGGATCGGCAGTTTTCGCGCACCATCGCCCGAAAGGTCATTCAAGAAGAGTGCTTGATCCAGCTCGAGGATGCGCTCGCCGACGCCGAGCTGTCACAACATCCCTCGGTGCGCCAGATGAAACTGCGCTCGATCCTCGCGGTGCCGCTGCGCGGACGAGAGCGTGTGTTGGGTGCGCTCTATATCGATAACCGGTTTGCTCTGGGCGTCTTTGGCGCGTGCAACGAGGAGGTTCTTCAGATTCTGGCCGATCAGGCGTCTGTCGCGATCGAAAACGCACGGTTGCGCCAGGAGGTGCTGTCACTGAACGAGACCTTGCAGCTGAAGTTGGAGGCGATGTCGGGAATCGTCGAGAACCAGCGACAGCAGCTACAGGGACGTACCAGTGGTTATCACGACATCCTCGGTTGTAGTCCAGGGATGCGAGAGGTGTTCAGCCAGATCGAGCGGATAGCCCAGGTGGATATCCCGATCTTGATTCAGGGGGAGAGCGGCACTGGCAAGGAACTGGCTGCTCGTGCGATTCACGCCAGCAGCCCGCGCGTCGCAGGGCCGTTCATCTCGGAAAATTGCGGCGCGATTGCCGAGTCGCTGGCGGAAAGTGAGCTGTTTGGTTACGTCGCCGGTGCCTTCACCGGAGCGACCAGTGCCAAGAAAGGCCTGTTCGAGCTCGCGCAGGGCGGCACGTTGTTTCTCGACGAGGTGGCGGACCTGAGCGATCAATTACAGAAAAAACTGCTCCGGGTGGTGCAGGAGGGGGAAGTGCGCCCTGTGGGTGGGAAGGAGCCGATTTCTCTGGATGTGCGAATCATCTCGGCGGCAAACCAGCCACTGGCGCAGTTGGTTGCGAGTGGCAAGTTCCGTGAGGATCTGTTCTTCCGGCTCAAGGGCTTCATGATCTGTCTGCCGCCCCTGCGAGAACGTCGCGAGGACATCCCACTGCTAGTGGAGCACTTTATCCCGGGTCGCCGGGTGGAGCCTCATGTGATTGATGCGCTTCTGGCCCACGACTGGCCCGGCAACATCCGCGAGCTGCGCAACGAATGCCAGGCAATGGCAGCGATGACCGCGGGTGAGATCAGCCCGGCGGATCTGTCCGCCACCTTTCGCGGAGATGCTGTCGTCCTGGCTGCAGACAGCGATCCGCAGTCGCTCGAGCGTGCCGTCGAGGCTGTCGAACGAAAGGCGATCGTGCGGGCGCTCAGCCAGTGTCGGAACAAGACGGAGGCTGCGGAGCGTCTGCAGATAAGTCGCTACACGCTGAACCGTAAACTGGGGAAGTATGAGCTCGATTTCTGAGCCCCTGTGCCAGATGTTCGAACAGCTGCTGGCGTCGGGCGGGGACCCCGCTGAGCTAGCGCGCGAGGTCTTTCAGCGAGCACCGGCCGAGGTTCAGTGCGACCTTCTCGCCGGGCATGTCAACGCAGGAAGCGCCGACCTGGAGTGCGCCATCCGTCTCGCGCTGAGCGATTTCGTCGGGGCAGCCAGAAAGGGGGAGTTCTGCTGTTCCCCGGTGCAGCCCGGCCAGGGTTGGGATGAGCGCTTCGAGGCGCTGATGGCCGGACATCGCCTGCTGTCGAGGATCGGGCTTCACGGGCCAGCGGCTGTGGGATTCGAACAATTGTTCGCGTTGTTGAGCGACAGCGCGCTGGAGCAGAACCTGTTCCCCGATGAAAATCTATCACTCCATTTCAGCTCGCGGCTGACCGGATATCTTCGTGACTACCTGGCCAGCCTGCTGGCACGAGGCAAGCAGGCGATCGAGGTCGTCGACTGTGCCGTCACGCTGGCCGCCTACGGCGGTTTGACCCTGCTGCCCGAGTTGTTGACGCCGGACGCCGAACTGATTTGTGCTCTCGCCGAGCGCAGCGCATCCGATCAGATCGAGCACTATCGCCAGAGTTTGTACCTTCAGCTGGCTGAGGACCTGCTGCGGGGGCGGGACCCCGGACAGTACCGGTCCTTTCTCGAGGCGCACGTGGATCGCTTCCCTCGGCTGCTCGATCCGCTGGTCCGTCTTGCGCGTGACACAGAGGACTGGGCCGAATTGCTGGCGCTGGCCCGACGAGGTCTGACGTTGCGCGAGGACCGGCACAAATACAATCAGATCGCCTCTGAGGCTATGGAAGCGATGGGTCAGCGGCTGTCTTGAGTGCAGCGGGGAACTATTATAGCGTCCTTGGCGTCAGTTCGATGGTCGGGCAGGACGAGATCAGTCGAGCTTTCCGCCTCAAGGCGCTGGAAACCCACCCGGACAAGAGCTCGAGCCCGGACGCGGGGCGCTTGTTCAGCGACGTGGTCCGCGCTTACGAAACGCTCTCCGACCTTACCAGACGGGCTGCGTATGATCTGCAGTTCATCTCGCACGCGTCACAGACCGTGGACCTTGGCGTGTCGATCGATGAGATGCTGCGCTCGGAGTACGAGTCGATCATGGACACCTTGGCGGACGACGTCCTGGAAGAGTATATCGTTGGCAACGCTCTGCCCCCCGACAGCTGTCTGCTGACCTTTTTTCGAGATCTGGAGAAGTCGGAGGTCTTTGTTCTTTTTCGTGACGGCAAGGTGGCCTATCAGCGACAGGAGTACCAGGCGGCGGCGGAGATCCTGTCAAGGACGATCGAGCACAGCCCAGGCAACATCCTGTATCGTCACTACTATGCACTGTCTCTGGGGGGGATGCGGCGCACGCGCCAGGCGATACGACAGTTCAAGACCGCGATCCGTATTGGCGAAGGGCGTTATCCGCGGCGTAACTGCCCAGGCGTCCGACGGGCGCTCCATGATCTGTATCGAAGACGAGGCCGACTGCTTCGAGCATGGTGGATGCGCCGAACGCAGCCCGAGTTGTTCGACGACCGGCTGACGGTCGCCGAAAGAGAACGTCAGCGTCTCAAGCGGATACTGTATCAGGAGCAGCGCAAGCGAGCAGCCCGGCGGAAGCCTGGGCGGGCGTTGCAAGTTCCCGGGGGGCAAAGGTAGAATCTCGCACGATGGAACTCACCTGTCACTGTGGCTGTCAGTTTTCTGCCGCCAAGAACCAGGAGATCTGTTTTTGTCCCGCCTGTGGAGCTGAACTGGCGCCTCCGGATGCGCCAACTCAGAGGCTCGACGATAACGATCGCGTCCCGACGCAGCGGGTCAAGCGCTCCGCTCTGCTGGACCGGCTGGGAGAATTCCAGTTACTGCGCAAGATCGGCAGCGGTGGAATGGGCGATGTCTACGAGGCGATCCAGGACACCCTCAATCGACGAGTGGCGGTCAAGGTGCTGCCGACCGGAGACACTGAAGATGATCAGGTGCTTCGCTTTCGTCAGGAGGCAGAGTCGATCGCCCAGCTCAAGCATGAGAACATCGTCCAGATCTACACGTACGGGGAGGCGGACGGGTTCTACTACTTTTCGATGCCGTTCATCCAGGGCAACAACCTGGAAACATTGCTGAAAAGCCGGTCCCTGACGCTGGATCAAATGCTCGACATCGCGATGCAGGTTGCCCGGGCGCTGGACAAGGCGCATCAGGTCGGAGTGATCCACCGGGACATCAAGCCGGGTAACATCCTGGTCGAGCCGGAGGGGAAAGTCTGGGTCACGGACTTCGGGTTGGCCAAGTGGTCCAGGCGGAAGAACGTGACCAATCACGGGGAGGTGATCGGCACTCCCGAGTATATGAGCCCGGAGCAATGCGAGGGACGGTCCCTGGGGCCTCCGACCGATATCTACTCGTATGGTGTGCTGCTCTACCGGATGTTGGGCGGCCGGGTGCCATTCGAGGCGCAGGAGCCGCTGGCGATCTTGCTCAAGCATTTGAGAGAAGCGCCGAAGGATCTGCGTGAGCTGAATGCAGATGTCCCTCTGGGTCTGGGTGGGATCGTCATGCGCTGCCTGGCCAAGGCGGAGTTCGATCGCTACCACAGCATGGCCCGCTTGATCGAGGCGATGACGAGTTTCCGCAAGGATCTGAACGAACTGCGGGCTTTTCTCAGTCGCGAAGGAGTGGATACCGAGGCGCTGGTCGTTGATGCGCTTGACGGTGTCAGGAAGGGGTTGCGCTATGTTCAGGTGACCGTATTGGTCGCTGACATGGAGAATTTCCTCTGGTTGGTCAAAGGTCAGCCCCCCCAGGTCGTGACCCACACCTTGGAGATGTTCTTCTTCCATGTGCGCCGGACGATCGAGTCGCGTAAAGGGACCGTCGTCGAGCTGTTCGGTGATACCATCTTGGCGTCGTTTGGCGATCCGATCCCGCTGGAGGACCATCCCCAGGTGGCGTTGGAGACGGCGATGGAGTTGCAGGAAGTGCTCGCTCGTCTGAGTCAGAATCTGGAGACCAAGGTATCGGTGCGGATCGGGGTCGAGACCGGGCTCGTACTAGGGGGCTTTCTCAACGATGGCAAGCACCGGATCTACAATGTGTTTGGCGAGGCTGCGGCCAGCGCATATGCGCTCGAGATGAATGCGGGCCGCAGCCAGATTCTGGTGGGTGAGGCGATCTACCGTCTGAGCCAGGACCTTTTCGAGTACGAGTCGGTCGGCCCTTTCAGCGCAGGGACGCACGAGCGTCCAACGGAGTTGGCCGCCCATCGGCTTTTGGGATGTCGAGCTACCATGGCTCCGGATATTGTGTGAGAAGGACCTCTCTAGACGCCGGCCGGAGCTCGACTGCAGTGTCCTGGTCGATGCTGCCTTCAAGCGGTGGCCCTGGGAGTGGGAGCTCTGACGCCAGGCTGTCAGGCGGGCCGTGCTGATCGTCTACCCGGCCCGCCAGGGCGCCAGCCGCATCACGATCAATGCCCACCTCTGGCTGGCGACGGATCTTCGAGGACCTGGGCTCCGGCATGGCGTTGACGCGAGGTTTCGCTACCTTGTAGACTGGCCGCCGCCGTGGGAGTAGCGACTCATTACTGCAATCAGTGCGGGGAGCGGATCGACCAGAAGGACTTCGATTCGGGGGGCGCGGTGCAGTACGAGGACGCCTGCTACTGTGAGGCCTGCAAAAAGGATAATCTCGAAGACCAGACCGCCTACCTCGTGCAGGAGGCGCCTTCCCCTGGCGCCGCCAAGAAAAAGGGGCGTTCTCGATTGAGCCCGTCGCCTGGCTCTCGCAGGGTCAAGGCGGTGGGAGGCGGGAACAGTCGTGGCCGTCGACCTCGCAGTAGCAGTGGCCTGCACCGTGTGAGAGCCAAGGGGGGGCCGCGGCAGGCCAAACGAGACACGTCCGGCCAGCTGATACTGGCAGTGGGAGGTGCCTTGGCCATTCTGTTGATCTGCATCCTTGCGCTGGTGTTCGGCTCGCTCGGCCACGAGCCGGAGAAAGAACCTGCGTCCGGTTCTCTCTCCAGGGAAGACGATCGGGAGAGGTCTGATCCTGAGAGGCCTGATCCTGAGGCAGAGCTGGGCCGGAGTTACCTGGCGACGCTGGCGTTGGATAAGTCGAAGATGGACAGGCATCTCGAGGTGATTCGGGCCTGGCAAGGACTGGTGGTCGATGCTGTCGGGACCTCCTACGAACAGAAGGCTCATGCGGGTCTGTCCGCGGCCCGTCGACGGCGCGACGCCGAGTCCGGGCGGGTATTTCAGCGCCTCAGGCGGGTGGCGGACTATCATGTCTCCGAGGGCGATTTTCGAGCGGCTCGCACCACGTGGAAAGGCTTCAGCCCGCAGCTGAGTTCGCCCGAGTGGAACAAGCGTATCGCCCAGGAGTTGCGTCGCATCGAGCAGGCCGAAGAGGCGCTGGCAGCGGCGCGGCGTTCCAGGCTCGTGCGGGGCACCATCCCGAGCGGCGGGCGCACCGTAGATGTTTTCGATGACAAATCGTTCGACAGGTGGGAGCGCAAGGGTGGGGAGTGGTCGATCAAAGATGGGGAGTTGACCCTCCACAACCCGGACGCATCTGGCAGTGTCTATGGCTACACGTTTTACTGGGACTCCCAGGGCAGCAAACGTATGTTCGGTGACTTTTACCTGACCTTCGAGTTTCAGATCGTCAGTCGCACGATGAGCTTGTTGGCTAGAATACCGCGCAAGAACCTGCGGGAAGGTCAGCGACTGCAGTTCGATGTTAGCGCTGACGGAGAGTCGATCATTGCTCGCACGTGGTACCGGGCCCATCTGGTGCTCCGACGGCGAAAAGCCGAATTCTGGGTCGATGATGCGCTCTCGCTGAAGCGGATCGACGATTGCTCTTCGATTCAAGGTGCGATCGGTCTCAAGGCCTCAGCAGGATGCTCCTTCAAGCTTCGCAAGATGACCGTCAGGCTGCTCCGCGAGGGAGGGTTGTTCCGGCCGCCCCCTCCCGAGTCCTCCGGTTCGGGCACGCCCGTCGACCTGTTCGACGGGAAGAGCCTCGCGAGTTGGCAGGGAGAAAATATCAGCCGCTGGCCCGTCGAGAAAGGTGTGATTTCGGCTGTGGGTGGTGAGGGCGGGAGCTACGTTTATCGGGGAGACCGCCCCGTGACAGACTTCCGTCTGTCGTTCGACATACGTGGGCTCGAAGGACGCCTGACGATCTGCCTACGCTGGGTGGGCAGCAAGTACAGCTATTTCGAGTTGGACTCCAAGAACATCCCGGATCTCACGCGTTGGTACAAGGTGGTTATCGATGTCCACGGAGATCTGGCGCACTTGTCGATACCAGAGCTCAAGTTTGCGGAGACGATCTATACCGTCACCGATACCGGAGCGGTCGGATTTACGCTGAACAAGGACTCCGCTTGCAGCCTGCGACGAATCTCGCTCGAGAAATACCGCTAGCAACCGACCTCTCGCTTCCCGTGCAGCGCTGGTAAAATGTCCGCCCCATGAAAAAACTCATCTCGACACTACTCGTGTTGGTCTCACTGTGTCCCGTCGGTTTGCAGGCACAGCAGCCAGCAAATCCCCGCCGGTCCCAATTCGCATCCGGCCCGAGGCCCAGCAGCGACAGCGCCGGTAGCTACCACCTGCTCGACGCCAAAACCGCGGCGCGTCAGTCGAATGCGGTGGCCTTCGACCGGGTCAAGCAGGGTGCCTTCGAGCGGGTCGTTGTCCGGGGTAAGCTGCGAGCTCTCAAGCCTGGGTTGGGTGGCGGGCTGGCGCTGCTCTCGACTGAGGCATACGGCGTGACTGGGCCGGCCCCATATGTGCAAGAGTGGGCCGCGCCGAATCTGAAGAAGACGTTGGCGGTCGGCATCGATCTGCACAATCCTCCGAATCGGGAGGCGTTCGGACCACTCGGCAACTA
>CAZANL010000135.1:0-1308 GCA_964486115.1 uncultured Planctomycetota bacterium | reverse complement strand
CCGTGGTATGCCACAGCGGGAGGTCTCGCTGCACTGGGCCGGGCGAGAGCTCGTCAAGCGACTGGCTCGCGAAGAGTTTCGTGATGAAACTGTCGACATCTTGCTCGAGGTGCGCCACGTGGTCGGGGGGGCCGAGGTGACGGTTGCCCTGGGTGAGCAGAAGGTCTACGACGCCTATTTCATACCGGGCTTGCATCCTTACGAGTCCCGCCTGGCGGTTGGGGCGGATGCGGCGCAGGCGGGGGCGGGCTTCGACGTCCAGGGGCTGCGGATGGAGTACGGGGCGCCGGCCGGGCCTCGTCGGCCGCCCGTTCGAGTGCAGGCTTTCAATCATGTCTTGACCAACAACAAGAAGACCGCTTACCAGGCCGAGGTCGATCTGCCTCCCGTCGGCTGGGCTTTCGGGCGGGTGATCATGACGATCGAACTCCACGATGCGGGCAAGGACTGGGACGAGTGGGATCGCTGTGGCGAGGTCTTCGTCTGGGACAAGCAGGGTGTCAAGCGGGGCATCGTGCCATTCATCACGTCGTATCGGACGGAGTGTTCCTGGCGAGTTGACGTGACCCAGTTCAGGCCCTGGCTCGCCGGCAGGACCAAGATCGAGATTGCCGCCGGCACGACCTTCTACAAGAACCGTGGCTACATGATGAGCGTGCAGCTGGCTTTCTATCATGGCACGCCACAGCTGGAGCCCTACAAGGTGGTCCCGCTGTGGTCCGGCACAGCCCGGCATGGGGCCGCCGAGAACCACTTCCGCGACTTCTATGCGGTTCGGAAACTCGAGTCCGACGAGCAAACCTCCGCGGCCAGGTTCTGGATGACCACCACCGCGGTTTCCGGGTCGTTCCGGGCATCGCGGATCAGCGAGGTGGACACCGAGAGGGTCAGCTCCGGGCCGGTTGGAATGCGGCAGCGGCAGACCTCCTCGTTCACTTCCTCGCCGCGCTCGAGGGCCCGATCGATCATCTCCAGGTCACCGCCCAGGATGTCGGCGTAGTGCCGGCCCAGGGCCTCGGGGGCGCTGAGACCGAAGAGGCGCTCGGCCGTCTGGTTGAACACCTGGACGCGTCCGGCCGCGTCAGTGGCCACCACGGCATCGGCCATCTGCTCCAGGATGCGGCTGCTGTAAGTCTGCACCTGCTCATAGGCTTCGTCCAGCAGGGCATAGTTCTGCCGAATGGTCACCACCCCGACCCCGATCGCGCCCAGTACCAGCAGCAGCCCGGCCAGGATGGCCAGCTGTAGCTTGTCCCTCGCCTCCTCGGCCTCCAGCTCCTTCACCGAGAGTCCGACCCGCAGGAGCCC
>CAZANL010000134.1:0-9512 GCA_964486115.1 uncultured Planctomycetota bacterium | reverse complement strand
ACCTTCGAACCTTGTGCACCATCAGGGCCGGGTTGTCGGCGCGCAGGGCAACACCCGCCTCCAGCAGAAAGTCGCTGTTGGCTGTTTCCTGGCCCGGAATCGGATGGGTCACCACCAGGGGGAGCCCAGTCGCCAGAGCTTCGGATGCGGTCAGGCCACCGCATTTGGCGACCATCAGATCACTCAGCTGCATCAGTTCGTGCATCGTGTCGACATAGCCAAACGGATGCAACTTGACCGGGCCCTCCCCGATCATCGAACGCAGTCGTCGATAGAGCCTCTCGTTTCGTCCCGCAACCGCCAGTAACTGCACCGGTCTGCCGAGGGACAGCAGCTGCTTGACGGTGGCGGCTGTGCCTGCCATCCCGTTGCCCCCACAACTCACCAGAATCACCGGCAAGCTCGGATCCAGGTCGTAGCGCTCGAGCAGCACCGACCGGGTGCGTCGCTGCGAGGTGAACGGGGGTCGGACGGGGATTCCGGTGACGCTGATCTTGCGCAGCGGCACACCGGCGGCTCGCAGCTCGGCAGCGACGCCAGCCGAGGCGACGTGATAGTGACTGACTCGCGGATGAACCCACAGAGCGTGAGCGTCATAGTCGGTGACGACGACGTCGATTGGCGGACATGTCCCGGGACCGGTCAGCAGCAGGTCGGGAGCCAGGAAGTGGGTCGCGACGATTCTCTCGGGGCGGTAGTCGCGAACAAGTCGCTTGAGTCTGCGCCGACCTGCACCGGCAATGAACTGTGCCAGTTTTCGATTACGCACAGAAGAGCGTCGGCAGTTGTGTTTGTCGTACAGATAACCCCATAGATGCGGGTTGCGGTTGACCAGGGCCATGTAGCCACGGGCATAGATCCATCGCGCCGCAGGCCCGACCATTTCCATCATGTCAAAATGGGCCAGCTCGAGTTCACCGGAGAAAGAGCGGTGTGCCGTATCGCAGAGGGCCTTGGCCGCCATCGTGTGTCCGGCGCCGATCGAACTGGAGAGGACGAGAATTCTTTTACGCATGATGATTGCTCCTTTCGGAACGGAGACTTTTGCAAATGGCGGGCCGGTCCGTCGTTTGCGGTATGACCGGCATGCTGATCAACCAAGAGATACTGCTGTTGTGGGCACAGGTGCCGGTTTTCGGCCTCACGCTCTATTTCCTGGTCTGGGCTGCCGGTCGCGGATCCACTCGATCGCCGCACGTTTTTGCGTGCGCCGCAAGAAACGTGCGGCGCCCGGCCTACGCCATGTGGGGCCTGGCGATGCTCGCGATCTTGCCGGTCAACGCCGTGCTGACCGGGCTGGATGCGCAGCTTGCCCAGCAGCTCGGGCTACATGACATGGGGCGGACACTGGCTCAGATCGAGGCTCCGGTGCTGACCCTGTTTCAGGCATGGACCCCGGCGCCGCTGACCGCACTGGCCGTCTGTATCTACGTGTCTGCTTTTCCGGCGATGATCCTGGCGGCGGTCGTGATTGCGCTGAGCCGGTCCGACACGCGTCTGCTGATGATCCTGGCTCTCGGGTATTTGGCCAACTACGTGCTCACGCAGCCATTCTATTTCCTTTTCCCCGTGTCGGAGGTCCACAGCATACTGCCCGGCGTACGCCACCTGATGTCGGAGGCCAGTCCTGAGCTGGCGGCGCGATATCGGCCGATGAGCGGGCTGGACAACTGCTTTCCTTCGCTTCACACCTCGCTGACGATCACCCTGTTGCTCGGTCTGCGCACGCTCGGCAGTATCCGGGTCAATCGAGAGTTCGGAGTCCTCGGCGGGGCCATCATTGCGACGACTCTCTACCTGGGCATCCACTGGATGGCCGACCTCGTAGCAGGCTGCGCGTTTGCCCTGCTCTGTCACTGCGTGGCACTGAGTCTGGTCAACGGCCCCGCATTGGCGCCGGCGGTCAAGCGGGCCTGAACCGCCGATAGCGACAAGACGCCCTCCATGCGGGTCCACGTGCGACCCGTCATGCCGGGGGCTTGCTTTTGATCGATCCTGGGAGATGGTGGTGTGGCCATGCAGCCGATTATGCAGCTTCTCGACTCCGATCCCGTCGTTCGAAGGGATGCCGCCAGAGCGCTGTGCCGGCGGGGGGATCCATCCTCCGTGCCGAACATCTTGCTGGCTCTGGAATCCGAGACGGAAGGTGAGGTGCGCTTTCGCTTGGTCGAGGCCCTCGGTGCTATCGGCGATCGGCGAGCGCTGCCGGCCCTGATCGCCGGACTGGAAGATCACAGCGAGCATGTCAGGGAGCGAGCCGCGCTCGCTCTGGGGGTGCTCGGCGAGGTGACGGACCCCGATCCGTTACTTCGCCGGCTGGCCGATCCCGTCCGGAGAGTACGGCTCGCCGCGGTGATCGCCCTGGGCCAGCTGGACGTCGATTCGGCCTACTTGACCCCCATGCTGCAGGATCCGGAGGAAGTCGTCCGAATTGCTGCAGCTGACGAGCTCGAGCGGAGAAGATAATGGTTGATCGGATTGAAACGCGAGTCGTCCATGCGGGAGAACCCGAGCCACGGATCGAGGGATCGGTGCGGATGCCTATCTTCCAGTCTGCGATGTTCGAGTACAGCGGCGAGACCGAGAGCGAAACCCTGGCCTACATCCGGCTGAACAACACCCCAAACCAGACTGTGCTCGGGCGAAAGCTGGCCGATCTGGAGGGAGGAGATGCCGCACTGGTCTGCGCCAGTGGAATGTCCGCCATCTCCTCGACGTTGTTCACGCTGCTGGCGCCAGGAGACCACTTGATGGTTCAGGACTGCCTCTACGGAGGAACGCACGATCTGCTGACGCGGGATTTGCCTCGGTTGGGCATCGAGTTGAGCAGAATCGATAGCTCGGACCCCGGTAGCTGGGAAGCTGCACTACGGCCACAGACCAAGGCGATCTACGTCGAGACGATCAGCAACCCGCTGATGCATGTGTGCGAGCTAGAGGCCATCGCTGAATTCGCACGGTCACGTGGATTGGTCTCGCTGGTCGACAACACCTTCGCCTCCCCGAGCAACTTTAGGCCTTTCGAGTGGGGCTTCGACGTCTCGCTACACAGTGCGACCAAGTATCTCAACGGTCATTCAGACATCGTGGCCGGGGTGGTGATCGGTTCGGCCGAACAGGTCGAACAGATCAGACACACCGCCAACCGCTTCGGCGGGACGCTCGATCCACACACCTGCTTCCTGCTCCATCGAGGGCTGGCCACGCTGGCCTTGCGGGTTGGTCGACAGAACAGCAATGCCCTGGCTCTGGCCCGGTTCCTGGAGCAGAACCCGGCTGTCGCTCGGGTCTCTTATCCGGGACTGGAGAGCCATCCTCAGCATGCCCTGGCCAGCCGTCTGCTGGATGGTTTCGGTGGCATGCTCAACGTCGAGCTCGAAGGTGGGTTGGAATCCGCGAGGGCCTTCATGCGCCGCATCCGCATTCCCGTCAAGGCCCCCAGCCTGGGAGGTGTGGAGAGTCTGGTGACGCGCCCGGCAACGACTTCCCACGCCGGCATGAGTCCCGAAGAGCGGGCCAGGGCCGGGATCGGCGATGGACTGATCCGGATCTCGGTCGGTATCGAAGCGATCGAGGACCTGACCGCCGATTTCGGTCAGGCGTTGGCGGGTTGACCGCAGTCAGCTGATCGCAGATCCCCTGGATTCAGCGATACCATGGCCCTTGTCCACCGAATTGCTGCTAGCCGAAGTGGCTCATGGGGTAGACCAGCCAGTGAGATTAGTTAATTGGGGTAAAATACTTGCCGCTTAACATCTACAAATATATATTTGTAGATATGAAGGGTGTTGCTGACGTCTGTAAGCTGCTCGGGGACCTTTCCCGCCTCCGACTGCTTCGCTTGCTCCAGCGAGAGCGGCTAAACGTGACCGAACTGACCGGAATTCTGGGGCTTTCGCAGTCGGGCATCTCTCGCCATTTGAAGATGCTGGCTGGGGCCGGCCTGGTGTCAGAGCACCGCGAAGGCAGCTGGACCTACTATGAGGCATTACAAAACGGCGGCCGGATCGTTCATGCACTCGCTGAAGAGATCGCAGAGGCACCCGATAAGGAGGGGGATCTGTCCCGCCTGGAGCAGACCTTGCGCCAGCGCAGGGAGCGCGCCACGGCTCCCTTCTCGGAGAAGGAAGGTCTGCCGATTCCTGGTCGTTCCTGGATGGCCTGGTGTCGTGCATTGATTCGGCTGCTGCCGGCACACCGGGTCGCCGACATAGGCTGTGGCGAAGGCGGCCTGGCGCTGGAATTGTGTCGCAGCGTGGATCACGTGATCGCGGTAGATCGTTCGCCCGAGGTGCTCGAGCGCGCTCGGGAGCGGATCGAGGAGGCGGGTGTACGCAACGTCCAGCTCGAACAGGGTGAGATCGAGCAGATCCCGATCCGCTCCAAGAGTGTCGATGTATGTGTGCTCTCACAGGCGCTGCACCACGCGGCAAGCCCGCCGGCCGGGGTCAAGGAAGCGACGCGAATCCTACGCCCGGGTGGCATCCTGCTGGTCCTGGACCTCGAGCCGCATCATCAAGAATGGGTTCGAGACAAGCTGGGAGACATCTGGCTGGGCTTTTCTGGTGAGCGTCTGATCGAGATCTTCGAGGGCGCTGGACTGACGAATATCGACTATGAAGCGTTGCCCAAGCGACGGGGCGAAGTGTTCCAGATAAACGTGACGAGCGGGCGAAAGCCCGAAAGAAAATGACAACGGTGGTCGAAGCGAGCAAGACCGGACGCCATGCGCGGGTATTCCGCCAGCTACACGAGTTGTTGCACCAGCGGATCCTGATCTTTGACGGTGCGATGGGCACGGCGCTGCAGGCCTACGATCTGGACGAGGATGCCTTTCGCGGCCAGCTGTTCACGGAGCATCCGGCTGCGCTGAAAGGCTGCAACGACCTGCTCTCCATCACCCAGCCGGCCATCGTGCGTGAAGTTCACTCGGCCTATCTGAGCGCCGGAGCCGACTGCCTCGAGACGAACACCTTCAACGCGACGGCGGTGGCGCTGGCCGACTACGAACTGCAGGAGCAGGCTTACCAGATCAATCTCGAGGCTGCCCGGCTGGCCCGTCAAGCCGCCGACCAGGCGATGACCGCCGCTCCGAGCCGGCCTCGTTTCGTTGCTGGCTCGATGGGGCCGACCAACCGCACGGCCTCGATGTCACCCGACGTCAACGACCCGGGATTCCGCAATGTCACGTTCGAGGAACTGGAAGCGGCTTATTACGATCAGGCCCGTGGACTGATCGACGGCGGCGTCGACATCCTGATGCCGGAGACGACCTTCGACACGCTCAATCTCAAGGCTGCGCTGTTTGCGATAGAGCGGCTATTTCTCGATCGGCAAATCCGAGTTCCCGTGATCGCCTCGCTGACCATCGTCGACCAGTCGGGTCGAACATTGTCTGGCCAGACGGTCGAGGCTTTCTGGAATTCGATCTCGCACATCGAGTTACTGGCCGTGGCGATCAACTGCGCGCTGGGTCCGGCCGAGATGCGTCCCTACGTCGAGGAGCTCTCGCATATCGTGCCCCACTGGTTGGCCTGTATTCCGAATGCAGGCCTGCCCAACGAATTTGGCGAATACGACGAGTCACCGGCCGACATGGCCCGAGTGTTGGGGGAGTTCGGGGAGAATGGCTGGCTCAATTTTGCCGGCGGCTGTTGCGGCTCGACGGCGGCGCACGTCGAGGCGATCGCCGAGACGCTGGCCGGGGTCGCCCCACGAGAGGTGCCGGAGATCCCCCCTTATTCACGTTACAGTGGTCTCGAGCCGCTGACCCTGCGCCCCGAATCGAACTTCACGATGATCGGTGAGCGGACCAACATCACCGGGTCCCGCAAGTTCGCGCGGCTGATCAAGTCGGGGGACTACGAGGCGGCGGTTGAGGTTGCACGTCAGCAGGTGGAGAGCGGAGCCAATATCATTGACGTCTGCATGGACGAGGCACTGCTCGATGGTGAAAAGGAGATGCAGACCTTCCTGCGTCGCATCGCGGGCGAACCAGACATCGCGCGCGTGCCGGTGATGATCGATAGCTCCAAGTTTTCGGTGATCGAGGCGGGTTTGAGCTGCCTGCAGGGCAAGGGGATCGTCAACTCGATCAGCCTCAAGGAAGGTGAGGAGACCTTTCTCGAGCAGGCGCGGATCATTCGGCGCTACGGCGCGGCGGTCGTGGTGATGGCCTTCGACGAGACGGGACAGGCGGTAACTGTCGAGCACAAGCTCGACTGCGTGAGGCGAGCTTACCGGCTATTGACCGAGCAGGCGGGCTATCTGCCGGAGGACATCATCTTCGATCCGAATATTCTCACCGTGGCCACCGGGATCGAAATACACGACGACTATGCGATCAACTTCATCGAAGCCACGCGTCAGATCAAGCAGGAGTTCCCGCGGGTCCGCATCTCCGGCGGGGTGAGCAACATCTCCTTCTCTTTCAGGGGCAACAATCCGCTGCGCGAGGCGATGCACTCCGCGTTCCTGTACCATGCGATCCAGGCCGGACTCGATATGGCGATCGTCAATGCCGGGGTGCTGACGCTGTACGAGGAAATCCCGAGCGATCTGCTCCAGGCGGTCGAGGACGTACTGTTCAACCGACGACCAGACGCTACCGACCGGTTGATCGAGTTTGCCGAATCGATCAAACAGGACGGTAAGCCGCAGCCTCAGAGCAAGACGATCGAGTGGCGCGGTCTGTCGCTCGAAGAGCGGGTCAAGCACGCGCTGCTCAAGGGGATCACCGAGTTCATCGACGAGGACATGGCGGAGGCGCTCGAATCCTATCCCGTGCCTATTTCGATCATCGAAGGTCCGTTGATGGACGGAATGAACATCGTCGGCGACCTGTTCGGAGAGGGCAAGATGTTCCTGCCGCAGGTGGTCAAGAGTGCGCGGGTGATGAAGAAGGCAGTGGCCTACCTCGAGCCGTACATGGAGAACAGCGCCGATGAGGGCAAGGCGAAGATCGTCCTGGCAACCGTCAAGGGGGACGTCCACGATATCGGCAAGAACATCGTCGGCGTGGTGCTGGCCTGCAACGGCTACAAGATCATCGATCTCGGAGTGATGGTGCCAACCGAGAAGATCTTGCAGACAGCGCGTCGAGAGAGTGCCCAGATGATCGGCCTGAGTGGGCTGATCACTCCCTCGCTGGATATGATGGTGCACGTGGCTCAGGAGATGGATCGGCTGGACTTCGACTGCCCGCTGCTGATCGGGGGCGCGACGACCAGCCGCAAACATACGGCGGTCAAGATCGCCCCGGCCTACGACAACGCCACGCTACATGTGTCGGACGCTTCCCGCGCAGTCGGAGTGGTCGGAAAGCTGTTTGATCCCGAGCGGCGAAAAGAACTCGAGAAAAACAACCAGGCCGCTCAAAAAAAAGCGCGAGAGCGGTTTTTCGCCAAGCGGCAGAAGCTCCAACTATGGAGCTACGCCGAGGCCTACGAATTGAGGCAGCGGCTGAGCTGGCACCCGGCAGCGCTGGC
This sequence comes from uncultured Planctomycetota bacterium, assembly GCA_964486115.1. Classification (GTDB taxonomy): domain Bacteria; phylum Planctomycetota; class JACQVV01; order JACQVV01; family CAZANL01; genus CAZANL01. The sequence goes on along the minus strand of CAZANL010000134.1, from coordinate 2,025 downwards.
GCCACCCGATTCACTGGACCCGGTGGTTGTGCGATTGCCGCTGGCGCGGATCGAGCCCTACATCGATTGGACCCCCTTCTTTCATACATGGGAGCTGCACGGGGTCTTTCCACGCCTGCTCGAAGACCGGCGGATTGGCGAACGAGCACAGGAGTTGTATGCCGACGCCAGACGACTGCTGGTGCAGGTGGAGCAGGAGAAGTGGCTCGAACCCCGCGCGATCTACCAGTTCTTCCCGGCCGCCAGCGACGGGGACGACGTGGTCGTCTTCGCCGATCCCGATCGGGGAACGGAGTTGACCCGTTTTCACATGCTGCGCCAGCAGCAGAAGCGCAAAGGGCGGGGCCGCCCGGTCTGCCACTCCCTCTCCGACTTCCTGCCGCCGATCGAGACCAAGGCCACCGGCTTCATCGGCCTGTTCGTCACCACAGTGGGTGCCGGTCGTGAGATCATCAGCCAGCTAGAAGCGGATTACGACGACTACAATGCGATCATGTTCCGCGCGCTTGCCGATCGACTGGCCGAGTCACTGACCGAGTACGTCCACCTGCGCATGCGCCAGGATTTGGGGTATGGGAAACAGGAACGGTTCAGCGTCGAGGATCTGTTCAAACAGCGCTACCGCAGCATCCGTCCCGCACCGGGGTATCCCGCCTGTCCAGACCACACGCAGAAGCGGACACTGTTCGACCTGCTGGGTGCTCAGCAGGCGGTCAGCGTCGGTCTGACCGATAGCTTTGCGATGTATCCGGCCGCCTCGGTCTGTGGGATGGTCTTCTCCCATCCTCAGGCTCAGTATTTCTCTGTCGGCAAGCTGGGCCGGGATCAGATCGGCGACTATGCGAGGCGCAAGGAGCTGTCGGTCGAGCGGGTCGAGCACTGGCTGTCACCCTATCTGGCCTACGAACCAGGAGGGGCGACTTAGCTGTTCAGAACAAGGCTTCGATCCGGTGTGGCGCTAGAGGCCGGCGGAGTCAGTCAGCCGGCCGGGCGGCCCTTTCCTCAGGGCCTCGGGCTGGTCGGCATCCCATCTGCGGTAAACGAATCGTCTAGCGGATCGGCATTGCGCCCTGTTCGGGGGCTGCTGCGCGGGCAGCAATTCTGGAAGGGTGTGGTGTACGTCACGGGCGATTCGATCGTGCCTCGGGGGTCGACCCTGACGATCGCCGCCGGTACGCTGGTGCTCTTCGGGCCATCCTCCACGCTGGATATCCGCGGAGGTCGGCTGGAGGTCCAGGGCACGCCCGGCGCCCCCGTCTGGTTCACGTCGGACTCCCCCACCCCGCATGCCGGTGACTGGCGCTATCTGCAGATTCGCGATAGCTGTCCCAATGGTGAGAGTGTGCTCGACTGCGCGATCTTCGAGTTCGCCTTGATCGGGATCCTGATCTGGAATGCGTCGCCCCGGCTGAGCCGGCTGTTCGTCCGCCAGAATCGGTGGGAGGGGATCTACGTCGAGGGGCACGCCCGTCCCTCTATCCGCGGCGTGATGTCGGTCGAGAACGGGTACAACGGGATCGCGCTGGAGCAGTTCAACGAGGTGCGGATCGATGACTGCCTGCTGGCCGATAATGGGACTCATGGCCTGCACTGCGACACCTCCAGGGTCTGGCTGAATAATTCCGTGGTCCAGACCAACCGTCAGCACGGCATCTCTGCCGACAACCATTCGGAGATCCGTGTCCAGCGTTGTGAGATCACGGGCAACCGAATGCACGGGGTAGGTTTACAGTCCGGCTCTCCCTGGGCGCGTGTCCTCGACTGCCGAATTCATGGGAACCAGCAGGGTGGCATCAACTGCCTGGCGCACAGCCGACTGGTCGCGAGGCACAACGACATCACTGCCAATCTACCGCTTCAGTTCCACTGCCATGCCCCGACCGGTGAGCTTGAGCTGGAACGAAACTGGTGGGGTGGCGACAGCCGTCCCTTCCTGCAATACGAGATCACCGGCGAGGGGCAACCTGGCCGCTGCGACGCCCATTTCTGGCCGGACTGGGGGGAGGTGCTGGCGGAGCCCCCGCT
>CAZANL010000133.1:0-9617 GCA_964486115.1 uncultured Planctomycetota bacterium | reverse complement strand
ATCTCCTGCTTCAGCTGTAGCCGGGTCGTCTTGTGCTTGGACTGGAGAGTCGTCTTTCCTCCTTCCTGTTGTTGTACGCTCAGTTCGGCCTGCCGGACCTCGGTGGTGCGGGTGCTGACGGAGATCCGCGCCTTCTTGACCTGGTCGTCCGCCCTCTCGACTACCCGTTGCTGCTCCCGGACCTTGGTCTTTTCCAGGATGCCTTGATCGGCCTGCTTTTTGAGCCGTTGATATTCTTCGTTGGCGTTTCTCAGGTCACGCTGGGCGCTCTTCAGTTCGAGCTGGGCCCCTTGAAGCGTGTTCTTGGCCCCGATCAGCTTGCCTTTCTCGAAGGCGATCGTCTTCTCCAGGCCACTGAGTTCCCGCTGATGGTCTAGCAGCACCCGCTCCAGGTACCGCTGCTTCTGCTTCAGTTGTTGCTTTTGTTGTCCGCGCTCGGCGTCCTGAGTCCGCTGGACGGTGGCCAGCTGCTTGCGCAGTTCCGTGATCTCGGTGTGGGCCTGTACGAGCTGCCGCTTGGCTTTTTCCAGCCGGGCCTCCATCTGCTTGGCCCCGATCACGAACAGCAGCTCTCCTTCATCTACCCGGTCACCGGTCTTGATATTGATATGCCGCAGTGGCCCGGCTACCGCGCTCTGGACCTTGAGCACATCGCCCTCGGGTCGCACTACTCCTGGTGCGATGATGTAGGAATCGACTCGGCTCAAGTAGGCCCAGGCGATCGCGGTGGCGAACAAGGCACTGAACAGGTAGATCGAGGCACGCAACCAGCGGGGGGGTTTTGCCAGCAAGATTGCCGCCGCTTGGCCGTCACCGGCCAGGTCTTGCAGGTGGTCGGTGGAACCACAACCGCCGATGGCGCTCGCGTTGGCGGAGGTCGCGGCGGGATCCCCACTGCGATTGGGGTTGATCAGTACTTCGCGCACAGCCGCGACCGATGGATAGCGTTCCTCGGGGTCGGAGGCGAGCATACGATCGACGATGCGAGCCAGCTGGGGCGGGACCTCGGGGTTGACTTCTGACGCCAGCGGCAAAGCACCGCCGGCCAGCCTCATTAGCACCTCGAAGGGGGACAACCCCTCGACGGGAGGGGTGCCACAAAGCAGATGATAGAGCGTGGCACCCAGCCCGTAGACGTCGGCCCGCTGGTCGACCTGACCGCCGGTGGCGACCTGTTCGGGTGCGAGATAGAAGGGTTCTGTCTGAGTTGAGGCGGCCACCGTCATGATGTGGTCCATCACCTGGGGGGTGGTGGTCATGTCGCCGAGGACGATCCGCTGTTCGGTGACCCAGATCCGGGTGGGCCGGATGTCACGATGAATGACCCCCTGCCGATGCAACTCGTCCAGCGCCTCGCAGAGCGAGATTGCGATCACCAGTACCTGCTCCACGGGCAAGCAGGGTGTCGTCTCCAGTCGCTGAGCCAGCGTCTGGCCTTCCGGCCATTCGGCGACGACATACAGGCAGCCGCCTTGCTCCCCCAGCTTCAGCGGGCGCTGCAGCCCATGGTGCTGAATTGCTGAGGAGTCCCGGTAGCGTTGCTGGATCTTCTCGGTGTACTCGGGGGAGGCCTGGGTGTCGTCGAACAGCTTGATCAGAGCAAGCTCGCCGCTTTCGGTGTGACCAGCCCTGTAGCGACTGCCCGTGCCATCGGAGTCTAGCTGCTCGAGAACCCGATAGTCACCGATCGTCTGCTGGGGTTGGGTGGCCGGTGTTTCTGACAGCTCCGACTCGGACAGCAGCAGGGCTTCGCCTTCCTGGGCCAACGCTAGTTGCTGGCCGCACTGAGTGCACAGGAGGTGGCCCCCCGGCTCGGGGTTGCGCACACTCAGGCTGGTTTTGCACCGCGGGCAGGCCAGCAGCTGCGGCTTGTAGTCGATCCCCAGTCGCTTCACCGTCTGCTTGCGATCGTAGCGGTTGATGGCGCTCTTGAGTTGATCCCGAGTGGCGTAACCTCGCCGGACCAGAAGTTCGAACAGCCGTGGTTTGCCACCTTGCTTCCGCTTCTCGCGAAAGGCCGCCAGGCACTCGTCCAGCTGTTGCTGGGTGATGACCTCGGCCTCAACGAGCATCCGGGCGATATCAGAGATCTTGCCCCTCAAGGCACACTCCTGGGTGACGGGGTGGAGTGATCGGACATCTCAAGGTCGAGCGAAATGGCGTCGGGCAGCTGTCGGGCCCACAGTGCGTGGTACTTGCCCTGGGCCGCCATCAGCTCCTCGTGGCCGCCGGACTCGATGATCTCGCCGTCCTGCATCACGACGATCTGGTCGGCATACATCACCGTCGAGAGGCGGTGGGCAATCAGCACGGTGGTCAGCTTGCCCTTGAAACGTTTGAGTGTCTGCTGGATTGCCCACTCCGATTCGGAATCCAGGTTGGAGGTCGCTTCATCGAGGATCAGGACCTTTGGCCGGTGCAGTAGTGCCCGGGCAATCGCCAGCCGCTGACGCTGTCCCCCCGAGAGGTCCGCACCCCGCTCGCCGATCAGTGATTCGTAGCGTTCCGGTAGCTGGGTGATGAATTCGTGCGCCCCCGCCTGCTTGGCGGCCTCGATGACCCGGCTGAGGTCGGCGTCGGCACTGCCCAGCATGATGTTGTCCCGAACCTTGCCGCGGAAGATGAAGGTCTCCTGGGGCACGATCCCCAGCACACTGCGCAGCGAGCGCAGATCCCAGTCGCGCAGATCGATGCCGTCCAGCAGGATCGCGCCTTTCTGTGGGTCGTCGAAGCGCGTCAACAGGTTGGCCAGAGTGGTCTTGCCCGACCCCGACTCCCCCACGATAGCGACTGTGCCGCCTGCCTTGATCTGGAGGTTGATCTCCTTGAGTACCGGCTCTCGGTGTCCATAAGCGAACGTCAGGTCCTGGATGGTGTACTCGCCGCGCACCTCCTCCGGTGTGTAGCCCGCCTTCTCGGCTGACTGCTCGGGGTCGAGGTCCATCACCTCGCCCAGTCGGTCGAGGGCGATCAGCGCCTCCTGGATCGTCATGTTGACTTCGGCCAGTCGTTTCATCGGATCGAGCAGGTAGCCCAGCATCGAGTTGAAGAACATCAACTGCCCCAGGGAAAGCTTGCCGAGGATCACCTGGTGGCCGCCGTACCACAGCACGAACAGCCCCGCCCCGGCGGAGAGCAAGCCGCCGGCAGCGCCCGCCCCGCCACCGATCATCGCGGCGGTGAAGCCGGTCTTGATCACCTTGACGAAGCCGTTCTCGGTCTCCCGCTTGGCCTTGCCTTCGGCGGCGAATGCCTTGATCGTGGCGATGCCGGAGAGCGACTCCACCAGGTGGGCTTCGACGTCGGCGGCCTGCTCCATCAATCGACGCTCGATGATCTGCACCGGCCGGTTGAGGGCCCAGACCACCAGCAGAAAGGCCGGCAGGAAGGCGAACACCACCAGTGTCAGCTGCCAGTGGTAGTAGAACATCACCAGGCTAGCCACCACGAACATCGTGGCGTCCAGCAGCAACCCCAGAGTCGTTCCCTGGATCAAGGCGCGGATCTTCGAGCTGTCGTTGATCCGCGAGAGGACTTCCCCGACCCGGCGGGTGCGGAAGAAGCGCATCGGCAAGGTCATCAGGTGGCCGTAGTAGGAGAGGATCAACTCCAGGTCGATCTTCTGGGCCAGGTGAACCAGCAAATACTGCCGCAGCAGACCAAAAGCGGTCCGGAACACGATCAGCAGCAGCATACCCAGGGCCAGCATGTTCAGTATTTGTGCCTTCTCGTGGACCAGGACGCGATCGATCAGCACCTGGATGAACAGCGAGGAGGCCAGAGCCAGCAGGGTGGCCAGGATCGAGCAGAGAAAGGACTCCCACAGCAGGCCGAGGCGTGGGCGCATCACCTTCCACAGCCGGCTCCACTTGGATGGGGCCGCCAGGTCACCCTTGCTCAGCGAGGCGGTGGGAGTCAGCAGCAGCAGCGCGCCGGACAGCTCCGCCTGTTGCTCGTCTCCACCGGCCCGGGTGTGGATCAGCCACTGCTTGAGGAACTTCTCCTTGGGCCAGCTCTCGCTGCGGTTGGTCGCCGGGTCGGCGACGAGCAGATCTTTGCGGCCGACCTTGTGCAAGACGACGAAATGACCGAGCCCCTTGTCGTTGAGGATGTGGGCGATGGCCGGATAGTTGACCTCGGTCTGCAGGTGCTCCCACTGAGCCAAAACTCCGCTGGCGCGAAAACCGATCTTCTCTGCGGCAATCGACAGGCCCAGCAAGTTGGTGCCCGCCAGGTCGGTGCCCGCCAGGTCGCGGATGCGGGCCACCGAGAGGTCAAGCTTGTTGGCCAGTCCGACCGTGGCCAGCACGGCGGGTCCGCAGTCCGTCTCGTCCCGCTGCTTGATGCAGGGATAGCGGCTAAGCACTACCGGCCACCTCTGTCATCGGGTCCGGTCTCGGGGCAGAGCACCGAAGGATCGCTGGCTGGCTGAAGCGAACCGGCGCGGTTGGGGGAGCAGCAGGACTGACACGGGAGGTCCGGTTGGCTCGGCTTGGTGTTTTTTGGGGTCAAGGGGGTTGCAAGGAACTTCCCGGACAGTCATGGTTCCAACTCTAGGCAACTGTGAACGGATTGACAAGCAGTCTCACAAGGGAGTCGCAGATTTCTTGGGGAGTCTCTGTTACGCCGCTCACTGGTCTCTGATTACCCCTCTTGGGGGCGGCGAGCACGATCCCCGGCGGTGGGTCGCAGGCTGAGGTTCCAGAGCGCGGGGTGCATCGGCAGGTGGGTCGGCGAATGGATTTGGATTTCCGAGGCGTTGTCCAGCAGGAAGGGGAAGGACTCGAGCGGTAACGAGGGTCCGATGCCCTGCGCCTTGATGCAAGTGCTCCTCCCGAGTCCACAGTTCGTAGAACCGCTGCCGTCGGGCCGAAGTCGTTCGGGGCTCGCACGCTCGGTTCCGGCAGGCTCTCGGCCGCCCTGCGCAGCGGGATCGTTACCGAAGCCTCCGACACCTTCCGTACCGGTGCAGCCTGGGTGCGTGGGTGGCGAATCACGCGGGCACGACACCGAACCGCTGCTCGGCTTACCGGTGTCCTGTTTTTGGGACGGAATTCGGCCTCAACGGCAGGGGCAGCCTGGTTTTCTGGCGTTTCCTGGCTTCTGTCGGATGGCCCGAAATTTGCAGTATATCCAGCCGGATCGGTGTATCCCTATCAAGGAGCCAACACAAGGAGAGAGACCCATGCACGAAGACACAGCGAAATTGCAGCGGAGAACCGGCACCCACCGGATGCGGGAGGAGTTGCTGGTGTTGGACATCGAACGTCTCGGGCGCCGCTGCGCCCAGCTGGAGGAGAAGCTGCCTGCCCTGTCGCCGGCCGAGGGGCGTGAACTGGCGGGACTTTACGCGTTCTTGCGCCTGCATGGCTAAAACCGGGTTTGTTTTGGACCCGCCTCTGGGGACTGCTACAATCCCGGCTCTTTGGAGGTGCGGCCCTGAGGAATATTGCGGTTCTGGTGCTTCTCGCCTGCATTTGCGGTCCGGCGGGGTGGGCGCAGGAGAAAAAGAAAGAGCAGACGACTGGTCTTGGGGCCCGGGATCTGCCCTTTCAGGTCTATGCGCCAAAGTACTTCGACCACAAGAAGATCAACGACGATCAGTTGGTCATCATGGCTGCCGGAAATGTACATGCCTGGCAGGGCAGCAGGGCCAAGCCGGAGCTGGAGCTGGACTGCCAGAATCTGGTCATCTGGCGGACCCGTGTCGTCAGGGCAGACTCGCGCACCGGCCAGCAGGTCGTTTCGTGGCGCACCGAGTTGTATGCGGAGAAGGAGGTGCGCTTCGCGCGGTTGGGAGAGGTGCTGTTCGGCAATGGGATGTACTTCGACCTGGATCAGAACAAGGGTCTGATCATCGACGCCCGATACGAGACCGAGGCACTGTTCAGCAACCGGCTCGTTCCCCTGGTGATGCGTGCACAGCGCTTTCGCATCCTCAACAAGGGCAAGTACAAAGCCAAGAACGCCGATCTGTCGACCTGTAGCTTTGGCGATCCTCACTATCGCTTCCAGACGTCCGACGTGGAGATCATCCGGAGCACCACCAAGGACGGTCTGGCTGACTTTGACAGCTGGTCCAGCAACAATGTCCTCTACGTCCGCGCGTTGCCGGTGCTCTATCTGCCCAAGCTCTATCTGACCCGGTTCGAGGATTTTCCGCTCAAGCGTGTCGAGACCGGAAGCAGCAGCCGTTTTGGTCGATTCGTCTATACGCGCTGGGGTCAGCGGATCGGCGAGTGGGGCCGCTGGATCCTGGATGTCGACTACCGCTCGAAACGGGGCGTGGCTTTCGGTCCGGGCGTATTCTACAAGTCCGTCGACTCCTGGGGCAACGAGTACAAGGGACAGTTGCTGACCAGCTTCCTCCGAGAGCGGCTCGGCACCGGTGAAGAGGAGGAAGGCGGACTGGATCGGGACGATGCGGGGGAAGACCGCTCCTCGATCGTTCCCGAGCGCAACCGCTACCGGATTCGCGGTCGTCACCGCCATCAGTTCCCGGCCAAGCTGCGGCTCGATCTCGAGATATCTCAGATCAGCGACCGCAACTTCCTCGCTGAGTTCTACGAGCGGGAACTGCGTGAAGACAAGCCGCAGGAATCGCTCGCCTACCTGCGCAAGCAGCTCGACAACCACCAAGGAACGGTCCTGGTCAAGGGTGAGCTGAGCGACTTCCTCACGTCGACCGAGTATCTGCCGCAGGTAACCTGGGACACCATTGCCGAGCCGGTTTACGATGACCACTGGTTCTTCCGGCGGCTCTATTGGACAGCCAAGTCACAGGTTGCCTATTTGCGCAGGCACATCGACTTCGGGCTGGAGTCGCCGGACGAGGACCGGGACCAGTTTCGCGCGGACACTGCTCATGAGTTGTCCTATCCGTTCAAGGTCGGACCGATTCGGTTCAACCCCTTCATCGGGGCCCGGCTCAGCTATTTCTCCGACCCGCTGAGTGGTGGCGGTGGCCGGGTTTCGACGTCGGCCGGGATACGAATCAGCACCGAACTGCACCGGCTCTACAACATGCACTTCCCGCTGTTGAACATCAACAAGCTGATGCATGTGATCACCCCGGAGGTGAGCTACCAGGGTATCTTTCTGACCAACCCGGAATCCAGGGACCTGTTCTTCTACGATGAAATCGACACGGTCGGCGACGTCCAGGTCATCCGGCTGAAGCTGATGAACCGACTGAAGACCCGTCGCTTCGACCTGCCCCAGCACGGTCGATTCCAGTACCCCAAGCGCCCGACCAAGTATGTGGAGCCGCTCACTTTCGGCCGGCACTTGAAGCGCCAGGGCCGCGTGGCGGAGTTCATGTACTTCGATCTGGAGTTGCCCATCTTTCCGGATTCTGCGGACAACAGGGGCCGCCGACTGGGTGATCTGGACATGGAGGCGATCTTTCGCTTGCGGGATTGGCTGACGCTCAACATGGACGGCCAGTTTCGACTGGAGGCCGGTGACGGCGGCGCAACGGATGCGGCCGGGCTGCGGACTTTCTCCGTCGGCGTCGGTGTGAGCAAGCCGGAGGACACGTATCCCCGTTGGTCCGTCTTTTTCGGCAACCGACACGCACGAGACATTTCCAACACGCTGATCTTCCAGACCAACTTCTCCCCCAACCCCAAGTGGGAACTCTCATACTCGACTCAGTACGAGACACGCGAGGGGCAGTTCCAGAATCAGCGACTGACTCTCCGGCGTTACTTTCACCGGTTGGCAGTCGACCTGACCTTCGATCGGGACGAGGGTGAGCAGAACGGTGAGGGTAACACCACTCTCAGGCTGGGGGTCAACCTGCGTGGTTTTGCCGAGCGGGCGGCATTCAACGACGACGAGGCCAGCGAGCTGCGCAACCAGCCGAGCTATCGCTATATCGAGAGATTGCTGAGACAGCAAAAAGCTCGGCGCCAGGCAAAATCTGAGGCCGAACAACGCAGCCAATCCAGCGCGGGCCAGGAGCAATGAAGGTCACGATCGTCGGCGCGGGCTACGTGGGGTTGGTAACCGGTGCGGTGCTTGCGCACAAAGGCCATCAGGCCACCTGCGTCGATAACGATCAGGCCAAGCTAGAGACTCTCAAAAGGGGCGAGTTGCCGATTTTCGAGCCCGGCTTGCCGGAGCTGGTGGCCCAGGGCATCGAGAGTGGAGCCCTACGGTTCTCGGGTGAGATCACCGGCCCGGTTCAGCAGAGCGAACTGGTCTTCATCTGTGTCGGCACGCCCCCCCTGGCCTCGGGCAAGGCGGACCTCTCATACATCGAGCAGGTGGCGCGAGAAACCGCGCGCGCCCTACGCGACTACACGGTGATCGTCGAGAAGAGCACGGTGCCGGTGCGCACCGGCTTGAAGGTCAAGCGGACGATCGAGCGGGAGGCCAATCCCGAAGTCATCTTCGACGTGGCCAGCAATCCCGAATTTCTGCGCGAGGGGAGCGCGGTCGAGGACATGCTCAACCCGGACAGGATCGTCATTGGAGTGGACAGCGATCGTGCGCGAGAGGTGCTCGAAGAGCTCTATCAACCGTTCGGTGCCCCGCTGATCGTGACCGACATCAATAGCGCGGAGATCATCAAGCACGCATCGAACTCGTTTTTGGCGCTCAAGATCAGCTACATCAACTCGGTGGCCAACATCTGTGAGCTGGCCGGTGCCAATGTCGAGCAGGTTGCACGCGGGATGGGGCTCGACAAGCGCATCGGACCCGGCAGCTTGCACGCCGGAATCGGCTATGGGGGGAGCTGCTTTCCCAAGGATGTCGACGCGTTCTACGACATCTCAAAGGAGCTGGGATACGAGTTCACCTTGATCAAGATGGCGCAGCAGATCAACGCCGACCAGCGCCGTCGGTTCATCCAGAAGATCGAGAGGGCGCTCTGGGTGGTCAAGGGGAAGCAGGTCGCCATTCTCGGGTTGTCCTTCAAGCCAGACACCGATGACATGCGGGATGCGCCGTCGTTGGACATCATCGGGTGGTTGCTGGAGAATGGGGCGACCGTTCGCGCCTATGATCCCGAGTCGATGGACAAGGCGCGAGAGATGCTCCCCGAGGTCGAGTATGCTGGCGATGCCTATCAAGCAGCCGCGGGTGCCGATGCCCTGGTCCTGGTCACCGAGTGGGCGGAGTTCGAGCAGCTCGATCCGCACAAGCTGGTGGAGACAATGCGCCAGCCGATCCTGATCGACGGGCGCAACCTGTTCGAGCCAGATGCGATGCGCGACGCCGGGTTCGAGTACGTCAGTGTGGGGCGTTGACCTTCGCCCAGTTCAGCTGCAGGACTTTTTCGCTGGTAAAAGGGCCGTTCGATCTCCTGCTGAGCAGATTGAAGATGCTGTCCTGCTCCGCGTGCTGTCGGCCGGGCTCGTGGTTCATTGCCAGCTTTTCGTGTGTGGGCCGGGGTCGTGCCGCGCTGTGGATGTTCTGACCAGGGCGCCCGAAGATGAGCTCCCAAACCCGTCGCGCTAGGCCGGCCAGCACCCGTCCACAGAGCGCCAAGGAGCGCCTTTTCTGGGCCTTGCTGGCGGTCGTCGGCGTGGCCGCCTTCACCATCGGCTTGCGCCTGGAGCCGAGCGGCCGTGGTCTTGGCACACATCAGCAGCTGGGGCTTGCGCCGT
>CAZANL010000132.1:0-9637 GCA_964486115.1 uncultured Planctomycetota bacterium | reverse complement strand
CGAGCAGGCAATCCGGCATGGGGATTACCGGACAGCCGGTCGGCAACTCGAGCGTGTGATTGGTGGTGGGCGGTTGGTTTCGTACGCCGCCTACCTCTCTGCGGTGATTGCATTCGAGCAACAAGACTTTGTGACCGCGCTACAGCGCGCGGCCAGCCTGGCCCAGGGATCTGCCGGGCAAGTCTGGGCCGACCAGGCGCTTTACCTGGCGGGGCGGGCCAGCGCTGAGATTGCGCTGGGAGCCAGCGCCCGGCGGCTGCGCTCTGCGCTGTATCCCTACGATCTAGTTCTCGAAGAAGACTTCAAGGGCCTGCGACGTCGCAAGACACGTCGCAACCTCGGTATGTCGGGGGCGCGCGCCCTCTACCGCCGGTTGATCGCCCGGCATCCACAGAGTCGCCTGGCGGACGATGCGCTCTACGGCCTTGCTGGGTTGGCCTACTGGCAGGGCGACTTCGAGGCCGCATACCGCAACTGTTTGGTCCTCTCGACGGCCCATCCGACGGGTGACTGTAGCCGTTTGGCCAGACGGCGCCGGGTGCTGTCCGCCCGGGGTTTGGAGGTTGTCTTGACGGGGGCTGAGCGGGAGTCGATGCTGTCTCGCTGGCCACCGCGGCTCTCCGTGCATTACCTGACGGATAGCCAGAGGTACCGGACATTGGCGGAATGGACCTGCCCGACTGGGCGGCTCCCCGTGGCCGATCAGCATCGGCTCGCGCTGCTCGGTCTTGCAGAGGCCCGCGGCAAGGAGCTGGTGGACTCAGGCTGGAGACAATGGGCGTGGCGCCAGCTGCTCGACAACAGCCGGCCAGGGCAGCCGATCTGGACCCGTGCGCTGAGCGCTCTGTGCACACGGTACCTCGATGAAGGGCGCCCAGCACAGGCGGGCCAGCTTCTGTTTGGGGGAATGAGCGAGTCCATCCGCTCTGGCCCGGCAGCAGCGTCCGGTCTGTCGATCCTTGCCTGTCGGCTGCTGCGCCATCACCCGACGCATTTCGAACAACTCGCCCCCGCGCTGGCCCTGGGCATGTGGTTGTCTCCAGGGAGACGACCGGCGATTCTCAAAGTGGTTCGGCGTATCTTGTCTGTCCAGGGTTCGCCCGGGATGCGGTCCGACTGGACCCGTCGGCTGCGGTCCGCGCTGGCGATCGACCAGGATGGTCTGCTGGCCCGCGAGCTCGTGATCTGGGGTCAGACGCCGGCTCGGTTTGGCGCCCACTCGGCAGTGGAGCGGGCGATCGCTTTGCTGCTCGACGGCGGGCCGGTTCGCAAGGCGCTGGCCCTACTAGGTAAGCATGCACCGGCATCCCAGCTCGGCCGTCGGGATCTCGAAACCCTGACACGCTTGCTCGGCCCCCACTTTTTCCGAACCCCAGGCGCGATTGACTATCTGTATCCACGACTGCACAAGCGTGGCTTCTTCGATGAACACTGGCGTGTCTGCTGGATCGAGGTGTTTGGCACGATTACCGGTCTCCAGCGATTTCTCCGTTCCTTCCCACACTCCATCTGGCGACCGCGGCTGGAGTCGGCGCTGGCGCGGCGGCTGATGCAGTCTGGCCGTTTCGGCGAGGCGATTTCCGTCTACCGCGGCCTCCTCCGAAGGGACCCGCTGAGCGATGCGAACAAGTCGGTGGTCGACAGTCTGGTTTGCTGCATCCGCCTCAAGCAGCTGCAGCCAACTCCGATCGAGTCGGCCACATCCGCTCAGATCTACACCCTGGCACGCGCGCTCTATCGTGGTCCGACGGCCGCCACTCCGACCTACGACATGTACTTGCTGCAGCATCCGGGATGGCGCGAGCAGGCGATCGCTGCGATGTTGAGGAGGCAACCGATTCTACGTGCGGCGAGGCTGTTCGAGGAGGTGGCGGCCCGGCACCCAGCGAGCGAGAACGCACCGCCCGCTCTTTATTCGGCGGCGACGGCCTATCTCAAGGCTATCGAGATCGGCCAGTCGTACCAGGCCATCGCCGGGCGGTTACGTGCGCTGGCGGTTTCCCGCTACCAGGCCTTGGTCGAGCAATATCCAGAGCACAGCCTGGCAGACAACGCCTGTTACTGGGCAGCGCGCTTCACCACCGATCACAAGGTCCGAGCGCGACTGCTTCGGCTACTGCGCGAGAAATATCCCAGCTCGCCATTCGTCGCGAGGGTGCCCAAGCTGGATAAGCCGCTGGAAAACAGCCGGTCGCTGTCGGCCAAGCAGCGCCGGTTGCAGCGAGTCGTCGATCAGTTTCTGCGGGAGCCGAACGAAGCCAACTTGGCCAGCTTGCTCGAGCTGCTCGGAAACCACTGGATCTCCGGTGCGGTGCGGTTCAGGGCGGCACGACGAGCCTCTGACGAGTTGCTCGAGTCGGGGAGGCCCCGCGTTGCCTTGCGCCTGTTGCGGGGCGCGTTGAGCCAGCTCTCGTACAGTGCATCCAATCCGCTCAGTATCGGGCATCTGCTGAGCGACACGGCCGACCGTCTGGAATCCATTCTCTTGGCCAAGCAGGCGGTGACCGCGGTCGAGAAAGAGAAATGATGCTGCCGCCGCTTTCCCGGGCCCACGCGGCTCGCACTCGGACAGGCTCTACCCTTTAACCGATGGCATTCACGCTTGATGGGCAGACTCGCTTGTCTGTCGACGTCCTTCAGCAGAGCTCTCGTAAGTCATCGAGCCAGGCTTCGACCAGCGCCAATTCCTCGGGTCGCAGGAATCCGTCCTCGACCAGGACTTCGTAGCAGCTCAGCAAGTTCGCTCCCAGCGACGCCTGGCCTGGGGCGAGCGTGAGCCCGGCCAGCCGTACGGCGACCGACTGATTCCCCAGGTAACCGGCTAGCTCCAGCTCGAAGTCATTCATGTAGTCGTGGGGGTTGCGTTCCTGACGGACTTCGGCGGCGTGGAAAACCACACCGTGACCCAGTTCCCACAGGCAGCGCTGAGTCACGAAGCCACGCCAGATGTCGAGCATTCGGGCTCCGGTGGCGTGGCTGGGCATGTACATCAGGGGATAGGCCGAGGGCCACCACCAGGTACTCTGGCTGTTGATTGGACTCCAGGTGTCTGCTGGTAGCCAGAGGCTGGGGCGGCGAAAGAAGGTGATCTGTTGCTCCATCACCAGTCGCCAGATTGCGTCGGCGTCGGGGGAGCCGTCGTGCAACCCCTGCTGGACTGGCGCGTCGTATTTTTGCAGGGGCGTGCTGAGGTCGTGCGCGAAGCTCGCGGGGTCGCGTATCTTGTTCAGCGGAAACCCGCGGGGCCAGACCAGCTCGTCAGAGAAAGCGCGGTAGACGTTGAACCAGCCACGTGCCTCGACCGGCTGGGCGTCGACCTCCTGCGAACGCAGTTCGAAGAAAGCGGGGATTGGCGCGTTGTCGTCGTCTGTTTCGTAGATGCAACCGGCCCCCTCCGAGATGGCTTGCAGGTAGCCGATGTTCTTGCGCGAATAGCAGTTGACCGGCAGTTTTTGAGCCAGGGTGAACTCGGTTGCCAGCTGATCCTCCAGCGACATGAACTGGCTGCCGGAGAGGGGGTAGTTTTGCGGGCCGTTTGCATCGCCGACGATGATCAGCCGGCCTTCCAGCCGCGAGATCTCCTCGGCTAGCTGGCGCGTCGAGGGGGTCGGGGGTTGGATCGTGGTCAGTACCGCGGTGAGGGCCGTCACGCTGGTGGCTCGGGCGGGGCGAAGGTGAGGATCTGTTCGATGGCCGCAGCGTCCGCTACAGACGTCACGCGGCGGTCCTCGTTGGCGAAGTGAAGCGTGATGCCATTGGACACCGCTTGGTCGAGCACGACCTGGCGATCGGCAGGCGCATCGGGCAGTGCGTAGACCGAATAGAGCAGAACGTCAGCTGGACGATCCTGCTCGAGAATCTTCAGCAGCGTGGGCAGGTGGGGCATGACCTCGATCTCGAGTTGTTCGTAGGTTGGATTGATGTCGTGCGCAGCACAGTAGTCCCGCATCATCAGCCGCTGTAGGTGGATCGGGATACCGTTAGCGATGCGCGTGTTGTTGTTGACATAGCTGATGCAGATGCCGCCGTTGCTGGGTGTTGGAGAAGCACTGGCGGAGGCTTTCGAGTCGAGCAGGTCGAAGTAACCCCCGATCAGCTTGCGATGCAGAGGGCCGCCCTTGACGGCTACTCGAAAGTCGATGCTGACCCGGGTTTTTCCCGTCGTGTTTAGGGTGTTGCCATGCAGGTTCTCCTGCTGAAACAGTAGCACGTCTCCAGGGCCGATCTCAACTGGTCGTGCGTGGACCATGCAGGCTTCCTGCATCTTCTCGTGGCGCCAGCGTTTGGCCACCGAATCAGCCGTGATCTGGCGGGACTGGTCCCGGTCGATCACCATCAGAGTATTCGAGCCGGCCACCTCGCATAGCGGCATCCAGATTGTCGTCTCGCCCAGGCCGTGTCCGTACCAGGTGCCGTTGTGAAATGCGATGATCATGTCTGGCCGGTCTGGCAGCATGATTCGGACGTTGAAGTACCGTTGTATAGCCAGCTCAGATTTGAGCAGGGGCTGAACGACCGACCGCACGAAGCTGTGAGCCATCGACTGGAACGCGGGGTCGGCGGTTTCGGCAATCAATCGGCGCTGCAGGGGGGCGACTTCCCGAAGCGGCACCGTCTCGTGTAGCAGATGCAGATCTGTGGCGTCGTAGCCCGCCGAACTGATTCGGTCCTGAACCCAGGTCGGGAACGGGAATGCGCCGACGTCATACGTGACGATCAGGTTATCCAGGACCTCGCTCATGACCCAGGATTGTAGTGAACGACACAAGTGGCGTACAATCATTTTGCGGCTGCCAGATGTTAGATGGTATGCTTAAATGTAGCTGTGATTCACCAGATCAAGAGTATCCGCTTGTTGCCCGTCGGCCGCTGCGACGCCGACATCCCCTACCGCTTGCGTGCCGGGATACAGCAGCGTCTGTCGATCGATTGCGAGATCGGGGACTTCATCCCTCGTCCACTCGATGCATTTGACGACGACCGGCTTCAGTACAAGGCGACGAAGGTGGTAGAGCGCGTTCAGCGGGAGCCGCTCGATGAATCGAACGCGATCCTGGCGATCATCGACAACGACATTTACGTCGAGCCCTACAATTTCGCGTTTGGCTATGCCGAGCTGCGTGATCCGGTGGGTGTGATCTCCCTGACCCGGCTGCGTCCGGAGTTCTGGGGTGACGAGCCGGACAAGGAGCGCTTCTTTCAGCGCGCGATGGTGGAGGCGTTGTATCAGGTGGGGAGGCTGCTGGGTCTGAGTTCCTGCGACGACGAGTCCTGTGTGATGTCCGCGGCCAACGGTATTGGCGATGTGGACAAGAAGCAGATCGACTACTGCCAGAGTTGCCGGCTCGGCCTCGGCCTGTAGGCAATAGACGACAGGCCTCAACCCAGGTCGTACAGGTCCCCGTATTTTTGATTGAGGTATGCCAGCAACGGACCGGCCGAGAGCCCCTCGCCTGTTGCCCGGCTCACCAGATCGGCCGGTTCGTGCAGACGTCCCTGCGAATGAATGTGGGTTCGCATCCAGTCGAGGACCGGGATCAGATTGCCCGCTGCGGTCTGTTCGTCCAGGTCGGTCAGTTCGCTGCGCATCTTGGCGCATAGCTGAGCGCCGTAGAGGTTGCCCAGCGTGTAGGTCGGGAAGTAGCCCATGGCGCCTAGCGACCAGTGGACGTCCTGTAGCACGCCATCGGCATCGCTGGGGGGTTGGATGCCGAAGTACTGCTGCATCTTCTCGTTCCAGGCGGCTGGCAAGTCGCGGACGGCGAGGTCCCCGTCCAGCATTGCGATCTCCAGTTCCATCCTCAAGATGATGTGCAGGTTGTAGGTCACCTCATCCGACTCGACCCGTATCAGGGAGGGCTTGGCCTCGTTGATCGCCCCATACCAGGTCTCGACATCGATATCGGAGAGCGCGGACAGGCGGCTCTGAAGCTTGGGGTAGAAGTGCTGCCAGAAGGGTCGGCTGCGGCCAACCGTGTTCTCCCACAGTCGAGACTGGGATTCGTGCAGGCCCAGGCTGGCGGCGGCCGCGGCGGGTTGGCGATCGTGAGCGATCGGCAGCCCTTGCTCGTACAGGCCGTGGCCTGCCTCGTGAATCAGGCCGAAAATAGATGGCCGCGGATCGTCCTCGTTGTAGCGGACTGTCAGGCGCACGTCGCTGGTGGAGAGTCCGCAACAGAAGGGGTGCGCCGCCACGTCTATGCGACCGGCTTCGCGATCGAAACCTAGCCCCTCGAGCAGTTCGTCGAGAAAAGCCTGTTGCGCGGCCTGCGGGTATTCTCGGGTGCCCAGGAAGTCGGTGCGTGGTTGTTTGCCGCTACTGTCAATCCGCTGGACCAGATCCACAACCCCATCGCGTAGCTCGGAAAACAGTGGCTGGAGCTGGGCCGTGGTCATGTTCGGCTCGTAGAGGTCGAGCAGCACGTCGTAGGGCGGCTTGTCGGGATCTAGGCAGGCTGCCTTCTGTTTCTGCAGGCGTAGTAGTTTTTCCAGCCAGGGTAAAAAGCGGGCGAACTCGTCTTTTTTTCGCGCCTCTTTCCAGTGTTGCTGTGCCAGGGCTCCGGTTCGGGCAAGATCACTCACCAGCTCGGTGGGTAGCTTGCAGGCGCGGTCGTACTCCTTCTTCATCACGCGAAGGTTGGCCTGATCGAATGCCTCGCTGGCGGCGTCGGCCGACTGAGCGATCAGCTCGCCGATTTGCGGATCTGTCAACTTCTCGTGGATCACGCCCGACAGCGCTGAAAGCTGCTCCGCCCTGTTGGCTGCTCCCTTGGGCGGCATGTGGGTCTCCTGATCCCAGCCGGCCAGGCTGCGGAGAGCTCCCAGGTCACGAAGCTCGGCACTGATTGCTAGCAACTTCTCGTACGCACGGGCCATCGTGGACTCCTACGTTTCTTGGGTGTCTGCGCTCACCTTCAGCCCGAGGCAGCGCCTGCTGAGCCATTGGGCGCGGTGAGTCGGTAAATATCCGTAATCAGATGACCCCATGAGAGGCCGAAATTGTATCATGCGCCGATGACAGACACCGCGCTCAAGTTCTCCGAGTTCCCCTACGTCCGGCCCGACATCGAGGCCCTCACCGAACGCACCGAGACCCTGGCCCAGCGGCTGGATGCGGCCGATTCGGCCGCCGACGTCAGCGCCGTTTTTCCGGACTGGCAGGAACTGTTGAAGGAGGTCTGGACCGCCGAGTCGCTGGCCTACATTCACTATCACCAGGACACAGAGGACGAGCGGGCGGAGGCGGAGAGGACCTTCTTCGACGAGAATAAGCCGGTGAGCACGCAGCTGTATGTCCGGCTGGCCGAGAAGATGCTGGCCTCGCCCTATCGGGAGGCCCTGGAGGGGGAGTGGGGCAGTCAAATATTTGCGGTCCTCCAATCGGAGGTCTCGAGCTTCGATCCGCAGATCAGCGAGGCGATGCGAGAAGAGGGTCGGCTGACCAAGGAGTACGTCAGCTTGGTGGCCAGCGCGCGGATCCCCTTTCGCGGAGAGACCTACAATTTGGCCGCTCTGGGGCCCTTCTACGAGTCGGCCGACCGCGACACGCGACGTGAGGTGCAGCAGGCCCGCTGGGGGTTCTTTCAGCAAAATCGCGAGCGGCTCGACGGCATCTTCCACGACCTGACCCAGCTGCGCGATGGGATGGGGCGGGCTCTGGGTCACGAGAACTACACTCCGCTGGCCTACCAGCGGATGACCCGCACCGACTACGGGCCTGACGAGGTGGCCTGCTTCCGCGAGCAGGTGGTCCAGCACGTGGTCCCGGTGGCCACACGGCTGCGCAAGCAGCAGGCCGAACGGCTGGGTCTGGACCAGCTGATGTTCCACGACGAGCCGATCCTGCTGCCGGAGGGTAACCCCAAGCCGCAGGGCGGGGTGGACTGGCAGGTCGAGCGGGCGACCGAGATGTATCGCGCGATGGGGCCAGAGCTGGGAGAGTTCTTCGAGATGATGGTCGAGCGGGAGCTGCTCGATCTGGACAACCGGCCGGCCAAGTCGGGGGGCGGGTTCTGCGCCTCGCTCCCGGCACACGAGGTCCCGTTCATCTTCGCCACGTTCAACGGCACGACGGGTGACGTTCGGGTGCTGACTCACGAGTGCGGTCACGCGTTTCAGGGATACATGAGTATGGGGCTGCCCCTGCTCGAGCTGCGCTGGCCGACGGCCGAGGCCTGCGAGATCCACTCGATGGGGATGGAGTTTCTGGCCTGGCCCGCGATGGACCTTTTCTTCGGCGACAAGGCGGACACGTTCCGCAAGGACCACATGGTGCGGGCGCTGCAGTTCTTGCCCTACGGCTGTGCGATCGATCACTTCCAGCACTGGATCTATCAGAATCCGGGGGCGACACCGGCAGACAGACTGGCAGCCTGGCAGGAGATGGAGCGCATCTACTTGCCGCACAGGAACTACGACGGGCTGGTGCGAGTTGCCGACGGCGGTCTGTGGCAGGCTCAGCGTCACGTCTACTGCTCCCCGTTCTACTACATCGACTACGCGCTCGCCCAGACGGGTGCGCTGCAGTTCTGGCAGCGCTCGCTAGCCGGTCGCGAGGCCGCGCTGGAGGACTATGTCGCGCTGTGCAAGCTGGGTGGGTCGCGCAGCTACCTGGCCCTGCTCGAGTCGGCCAACCTGGCCTCGCCGTTCGAATCCGGCACACTGGCCAGCATCGTCGCCGATGCGGAGGCTTGGCTGGCCGAGCAGAGCTGATGGGCCAGCCGGCCGGTCGCATCGGTCAGATCACGCGATGCGAACGGTCCGGCTCAGGCACCTACTCTTTCTCTGCGGAAGGTGCCTACCCAATCAGCCCCCACCAGACCACGAAGGTCAGGTAGAGGCACAATCCCAGCGAGAAGAGATCAAAGACCGTGCCCTTGCTGAGCATCAACTCTGTATCCAACCCCAGCAGATGGCGCTTGACCCAGGTGGACTGCTCCGAGTCCTTGCTCGGCGACGTCGTCGTCGCCCGCCCCTTCGTACGGGCACCCATGCCGGCAATACAGACCGGACGTATAGAATGGTGTCGATTTCTTGGGACGGCACCGTCCAGCGCCGCCCGAGCCGACCGCGCGTCCTGGATCCGTCGCTCTAGCCGAGTGCAGAGTCTCGCGTAGAGCCGATCGAACCGCTCTAGTTTCGGCCCGAGGTCGACATGGTGGCTCAGCCTGTCGTTGCGGTCCGGCCGCTGGCCGGTCAGCAGCTCGAACAGGATCACGCACACCGCATACAGGCTCCGACCCGCTCGTCACCCAGGCCGAGCTTCTGCTCGGGCGCCATGTAATCCGCCGTGCCGGCCGCCTGGCCCGTGAGACTCTCCGCGCCTAGCGAGAGCAGCATGCTGCGGGTTTCGTGGTTGAGCTGTCCCAGGCCGAAGTCGGTCACCCGCAGACGGCCGCTCGCGTCGAACAACAGGTTCTCCGGCTTGAGGTCCCGGTGGGCGACCCCTGCCGCGTGCGCCGCGATCAGACAATCCAGGATTTGGCCCAGCACGTGTTCTGCCTCGGGCGCAGTCAGCCGACCCGCTCGTTCCAGCCGCCCGCGCAGTATTCCATGACCAGGTAGGGTGGGTTGCTCTTCAGTGAGACCCTCTTGATCCGGACCACGGCCGGATGGTCCACCCGTCCGGCCAGCTTGC
>CAZANL010000131.1:0-9639 GCA_964486115.1 uncultured Planctomycetota bacterium | reverse complement strand
AGCTGACGCGCCCAGCGGCTCAGCGTCGACCGGGGATGCCCCCACCAGTGGCGCTCACGGCCCGAAGACGGCTCCGGGGGTTCACCCTGACGGTCAGCGAACATCGCCAGCACGTCTCCGGTGCGCCCGTCCCGTAACCGACCTTCGAGCGCGAGTGAACCCTGCCGGCCGAGCCGCACCGCGCGCCCACCTCTGGCCTCAAGCCAACTCCGCGCGGGGACCAGCTCGACCAGGGCAAGCTCGACCACCAGAACATTCACCCCACCCCGCTCACCAGAGATCTCCAGGGACGACCGCCTGAAGGCCTTGACCACCTCTGCGCGGAAGGTCACGCCCATCTGTTCCAGTGCGGCGTCGCGACTCTGAACCTCGTGAGTGCTGAGCGTGCTCCACCATGCCATTTGCGAGGCGAAGTCCGTACTGACCGGCGCAACCCAGATCTTGTTGTACCTGGACCAGTCGACATCTCGCTCGTACCAGAGTCGCTGGAACCGAACAGCAGGTGCCACCAGAGCCTGCTGCCCCCCCCCATTGGCCGGACCGGAGCGGCAACCAGCCAACGACATCGCCAGCAGGGCGAGGAAGATCGAGAGTGTCTGACGCATTGATCTGGAATATAGCGGGCGAGTCCGTTTAATCCAAAGCATGAGCAAACGCCTGACTCCAGAGGAGTTGATCGGAATGATGGAGGGCGACGCCCCGCCCTTGCTGCTGGACGTGCGCAACGCCGACAAGTACGCGGCCGGCCACCTACCCGGCGCGGCCCATCTTCCCTTGTCGCAGATCAGGGACGGGAAGGGCGACTTGCCTGCCGAACGCAGCCTGGTGGTCTACTGAGGAGGCGGCAGCAGCGCCGTGAGCGCTGCCGAACTACTCGAGGAGCGGGGCCTGGACGTGACGGTGATGCAGGGTATGCGCGCCTGGCAAGCAGCGGGTCACCCCGTCGATGTCTGCTGAAGCCCCCGGCGTATCGGTGGTCGTACCGACCCACAACCGGGCCCGGCTGCTACCCCGCGCACTGGATTCTATCCTGGCTCAGACACGGCCAGCCGACGAGGTAATCGTGATCGACGACGGGTCGGCGGACGACACCATGGCGCTGAGTAGCCGCTACCCGGAGATGCGCTGGATCCGACAGCGCCAGCAGGGGGTGAGCGCGGCGCGCAACAGAGGCATCCGCGAAGCTCGGTTCGAGTGGCTGGCCTTTCTCGACTCGGACGACGAGTGGCGACCGGGGAAACTCGAGCGTCAACTCCAGGGCATCGGCTCTTACAAGGTCTGTCACACCGACGAGATCTGGATTCGCAATGGACGACGCGTCAACCCGCGGCGCAAGCATGCCAAGCACGGAGGACAGATCTTCCGCCACTGTCTCGCGCTGTGCGCCATCTCACCCTCCTCGGTGTTGTTGCACCGAGAGGTGTTCGCCGGAGTCGGCCTTTTCGACGAGGCACTGCCGGCCTGCGAAGATTACGATCTCTGGCTGCGCGTCTGCAGCCGGTTCGCGGTGCGCTATCTGGATCAACATCTTGTCGTCAAGCACGGTGGACACGATGACCAGCTCTCCCGCCGGTTCTGGGGCATGGACCGATTCCGTATCACAGCGCTGGAGAAGATCATCGCGGAAGGGGTGCTCGACCCAGAGGATCTGGCAGCCGCGAACGAAACACTGCGGGGGAAGATCGAAATCTACCTGCTGGGCGCTCGCAAGCGCGGACGCGTAGAGGACGTGGCACTCTACGAAGCGAAACTGAGCGGCCGATGATCCACCTGGTCACCGCACTGCGCTGCGAAGCGACTCCCCTGAGGAGTCACCTGGGACTCAAGCCGGTCTGTCACCAGAGCCCCTATCCCGTCTTCGGCGGAAACGACTGCATGTTGATCGTCAGCGGCGTGGGCCGGGTAGCCGCCGCGGGCGCCACGGCCACGCTGAGTCAGCTGAGCGGCGGGCAGCGAAATCAGCCCTGGCTCAATGTCGGCGTTGCCGGCCATGCCAACGCGCCGCTGGGCCAGCCGCTGCTGGCCCACAAGGTCCGGGACACGGCGTCCGACGAGGTCTGGTATCCGTCCCTCGTTCTCTCACCGCCTTGCCCGACGGTCGAAGTGCGGACGGTATCGAGCGTCGAACGGACCTACGCCGACGGCGCGGCCTACGACATGGAAGCGGCCGGCTACTACCCCACCGCCAACCGCGTCGCGACGGCGGAGCTGGTGATGGCGCTGAAGGTGATCTCGGACAACCGGGACAGCCCACCAGAGCAGATCTCGGCCGATCGGATCGCACAGCTGATCGGAGACAGCCTGCCGGTCGTCGACAGGCTGATCTCACAGCTCACCGAGTTGACCTGTGAGCTCAGCATGCCAGACCACACCGAGGACCTGGAGCTGTTCCTCGACCAATGGCACTTCAGCACGACCGAGCAGCGACGGCTCGTCCGCCTGCTCAGGCGCTGGCGAGCGCTGTCCGGGGGGCGAAGTGCCTGGGGCCAGTCCTTCGCGGAAATCCCGACCGGTGCGGAGGCGATGCGTCACCTCTCGTTCGAGCTCGAAACTCTCGCGCTGGCGCAGATGCAATGATCGACCGGATCTACCTCGAACATGATGTCGCCGAGCACCCCCGCACCAGGCAGATCCTCGCTCGCTTTCCGCGAGCGGTGACCGTGCCCTGTGAGCGGTACGGCGAGGTCTTCAACCGCAAGGCGCAGAGCTTTCGCCTGCAGAAAAAACGGCCGGCATTGATCCTGGCGCGCAAACACGGCCAGCTGGTGCTGCCGGCACCGTACAGCGTGGGCGGAGAGAACAACCATTACTTCTCGCACATGCTCAACTGCGTTTTCGACTGCCGCTACTGCTTCCTGCAAGGCATGTACCGCTCCGCTCACTACGTCCTGTTCGTCAACTACGAAGAGTTCTTCACTCAGTTCGACGAGGAGATGTCCGACGGCCAACCTCACTGGTTCTTCTCCGGCTACGACTGCGACAGCCTGGCCCTCGACGGGGTGACCGGTTTCGTCGACGCCTTCCTGCCCTACTTCGAGCGGACCCCGAACGCCTGGCTCGAGCTACGCACCAAGAGCGTGCAGGTGCGTTCCCTGCTGTCTCGCAAGCCGATTCCGAACTGCGTCGTGGCCTTCAGCTTCACATCCGAGCCCACCCTGGAGGACAAGGTCCCGCCGCTGGAGCAGCGACTCGACGCCATGCGGACACTGGCCGAAGCCGGCTGGTTCGTGGGGTTGCGGTTCGACCCGTTGATCTACCACCCGGATTACTGCCAGCGGTACGAGGAGTTGTTCGATCGGGTTCTCGGTGCCATTCCGGATGAACGGCTACACTCGGTCAGCCTGGGGGCCTTTCGCCTACCCCGCGCCTACCACCGGACGATTGAGCGCATGTATCCCGAAGAACCGCTGCTCTCCGGCCCACTGGTCGACCATGATGGCATGGTCTCCTACACTACGCAGATCAGTGAAGCGATGATCTCATTCTGCAACGAACAGTTGCGCTCCCGCGTACCCGACGAGCGGTATTTCCCATGTCTGATCTGATCACACTGGTCACGGGCGCCTCCAGCGGCATCGGCCGGGCGGTCTGCGAGAGACTGCTGGAGGACGGTCATCATGTGATCGGCATGGCGCGCGACTTCGGCAAGTTCCCCTGCGACAGCACGGCTTTCACACCCCTGACGGTCGACCTGGGTGACCTGAACACCCTCCCCGAACACCTCCGAGCGCTGCCCGCCGAGTTGACCGGAGTCGTCTGCAGCGCCGGACAGGGTCGGTTCGGCGCTCTCGAACAGTTTTCCTACGACCAGATCCGCTCGCTGATCGAGATCGATCTGACCGGACAGCTGTTTGTCGCCCGCGCGGCACTGCCGCTGCTCAAGGCAAGGGGGCGGGGCGATCTGCTGTTCGTCGGATCGGAGTCCAGCCTGCGAGGCGCCGCCCAGGGTGCGGTCTACTGCGCCGCGAAGTTCGGGCTGCGCGGGCTGGCCCAGGCGTTGAGAGCGGAGTGCGCCAAGAGCGGTGTCCGCGTGTCGCTGGTCAATCCAGGCATGGTCCGAACGTCCTTCTTCGACACCCTCGACTTCGAGCCCGGCCCCGAGCCTGACAACGCAATCGCTCCGGAGCAGGTGGCCAACGCGGTGGCGATGGTGCTGGCCGCCCCTCCCGGAATCGTGTTCGACGAGATTCAGCTGACCCCCCTCAAGCGGGTCGTCCGCAAAAAGCCGAAGAGCTGATACCCGGCGGGACCCGCCTATCGTTTCCTGTGGTGGGGCCAGCTGCCCCCACTCACGTTGCAACCGGGCAGCAGCCGCTGCAAATATTTGACACCGCCCTCGCTGATGCTCTCGCATTCTGTCAGGTTGAGGAACTTCAGCAACTTCATCTTGTTCAACGAAGGCAGACCCTTGTCGGTCAGCTTGTTGCAGGCCTGGAGGCCGAGCGTCTCGAGCGTCTTCAGCTGGGCCAGCTCGCTCAGCACGTCATCGCTGATTCGCGAGCAGCAGGACAGATCCAGGTGCGCCAGATTGCCCAATCCCTTGAGATACACCGCCCCGGCATCGGTGATATTGCTGGATCTCAGTTCGAGCGAGACCAACTTACTCAGTCCCTTCAGGTGGACCAAGCCCGGACCGGTGATCTGGGTGTCGCTCAGCCTGAGCTCGGCCAACTGGATCAGTCCCTGCAGATGCACCAGCCCGGCGTCGGTGATCCTGTTACAGGACAGCTTGAGCTCTTGCAGATTGGGGAGGCCCGCAAGATGCGCCAGCCCGGCGTCGGTGACCTTGGTGCCGGTCAGGTCGAGTCGCACCAGCTTGGTGAAGCCCTTCAGATGCACCAGGCCAGCCCCGGCGATCTTGCTGCGGCCCAGGTCGAGAGACTCCAGCCGGGTGAGGCCCTTCAGATGCACCAGCCCGGCATCGGTGATCCGCTCGCACCACGAGATGTTGAGCTCCCCGCGCTTGGTCAGTGACACCAGATGACCAAGGCCCTCGTCACCGATCAGGAACAGGCCCTTGAGGCTCAGTTTTCGCAATGAGGTCAGTGGCTTCAGCAACGCCAGGCCCCCGCTGGTGACCCGGGAACAGCTTTCCATGTCGAGCGTTTCGAGCCGGCGCAGCTTCATCAGCTGTTGCAAACCGCGGCTGGTCAGCCGTCTGCAACCGGCCAACCGCAGCTCGCGCAGCCCGGTCAGGGCTTCCAGCACGGAGAGCCCTCGATCCGTGATCTTCGCACAGCCGCTCAGGTCGAGCGCCTCGAGCCAGTCCAGTTCACCCAGCGAGAGGAGCTGCGAATCGGTCAGCCCTCGCGACGGTAATCCTCACTCAAGACCTCCTCGAGCCGGCGCTTTTGTTCGGGGCTCTTCGAGCCTTCCAGCACCTTTTGCAGCACTGGCTGCACAGAAGAACCGACGAGCACCAGGATCAATGAGGCCCGCTGCCGCACCTTCCAGGAGGGTTTGGGCAGTGCATCCACCAGCTCGCCGATCTGCTTGTCGAATTTCCGCAGATCATTGCCAGCCCGCAGCGGCCGGTCCTCACCGAGTGCGGGAGCACCGACCAGCAAGATGAGCACCAAGGCGGACACACGCATCATCGGACTCTCAGCATACTGCGTCAGAAGTGATCGGTCTATCTGCCAGTTTGTCAGAATCGGAGAGGGAAACCTACGTCCCCCCCTCAGGAGGGCCACAGAACAGCAGCTACGGACTGGTATACGGCTTGCAAGACATCGGCGGGAGGTCAGACACATGCTAGAAAACGGATCCTTCAAAATCGGCAGGCTGCTCGGCATCCAGCTCAAGCTGCACTGGTCGTTTCCCCTGCTCGCAGCGCTGGTCGCACTGTTCAACGGACCGACCGGCCTGCTGTTGATGCTAGCCGTCTTCGGCTTCGTCGCGCTGCACGAGCTGGGTCACTGTCAGGCCGCACGCCACTTTCGAGTGCCGGTCCAGGACATCACACTCTGGCCGCTGGGCGGCATCGCCCAGATCGGCGACCTGACAGCCCGACCCAAGACCGAGTTCTGGGTCGCCCTGGCCGGACCGGCAGTCAACCTGGCCATCGCACTGTTACTCACGCCGATCGCCTACCTGGCGTCCCTGCGAGGCATCACGCTGTTCCACTGGCTGCTGGGGGTCAACCTCGTGCTGGCCCTGTTCAACCTGATCCCGGCCTTTCCGATGGACGGCGATCGAGTTCTCCGATCACACCTGTCCAGGCGGTACAACAATCACCTGCTGGGCACCGAGAAGGCCGTTGGCGTGGGCCGAGTCGCCGCCGTGTTGATGGGAGCGATCGGCCTGCTCTGGGACCCGTGGTTGATCCTCCTGGCAGGCTTCATCTGGGTCGTCGGACAGCAGGAACTGCTGAACGCCCGGACGATCCATTATCGTCCGGCGTTTCAGCGAACAGAGCACGTCTTCGAGGAGTTGATTCGCGGATTTCACCCACGGGACAGCAGCCGGAACAGGTAACACGGAGCCGCTGAGCGCCCCCCCCCATCAGGCTCGATACCCGAAGGCGGGGAGCCAGCTCGCACCCCGTCAGACAAGCTAGTTGGAGGACGGCTGGGTCGTCTGGCGCGACATGACCTCTTCAGCCAGGCTGACCAGCCGGACGAACTGCGCCCGGTAGCCATGCACGTCCGGCCCCAGTGCTCCACGAGCGATCTTGCGCACCATATCAAAGGTTGCCTGCCCCTTGTGCTTCGAGTCGCGCAGGATCATCCCGTAGCCAGCCACGGCAGCGGAGAAGCGAAAGGACTCGCTCGACTCGGCGAAGGCGCCCCCCGCGTCCAGGACCGGGAACTCCAGCAGCTTGCTGGTGTCGCCAGTCGGCGCCTTGTAGCGCAGCTTGAGCGTCAGCAGTTCAGGACTGCCAGCCTTCTGGGTCGGCTTGCGAGGCGTCTGGTACTTCAGCTTGTCCACCGTGCCCCCCCGAACCCGGACACCTGTCGGCACGATCTCGTAAATACAGGTCACGCTGTGTCCGGCGCCGATCTCGCCCGCGTCCTTCTTGTCGTCGTTGAAGTCCTCCGCCCGGAGCAAGCGGTTCTCGTAACCGATCAAGCGGTAGGCCTGGACATGCCTCGGATTGAATTCTACCTGGACCTTCACGTCCTTCGCGATCGTCACCAGTGTCGAGCCGGACTCCTTCACGAGCACCTTCCGCGCCTCGGCGATCGTATCGATATAGTGGTAGTTGCCGTTACCCTTGTCAGCCAGCTGCTCCATCGTGCCGTCCTTGAGGTTGCCGCCGCCGAAACCGAGAACGGTCAGGTACACACCACTGCTGCGCTGCTGCTCGATCAGCCGGATCAACTCACTGCGGCTGGTCGTTCCCACATTGAAGTCTCCATCGGTGGCCAGGATCACCCGGTTGATCCCGTCCTTGCGGAAGTTCTCACGAGCAACCCGGTAGGCCAGCTGGATGCCCCGGCCGCCGTTGGTCGACCCGCCGGCCGTCAGCTGTCCCAGCGCCCCCTCGATTGCGGGCCTGTCATTGCCCGACGTGGGAGGCAGGACCAGTCCGGCGGCCCCCGCGTAGACAACGATGGCAACCCGATCCTTCTCGGTGAGCTGCTGGGACAGCAGCTTCAGACCGGCCTTGAGCAGTGGCAGCTTGTCCATCGATTGCATCGAGCCCGAGACATCGATCAACAAGACCAGGTTTCGTGGGGGCAGCTTGTCGGCCTTGATGCGCTTGCCCTGCAGTCCGATGTGAACCAGTCGGTGCTGGGGATTCCAAGGACAGGCAGCCACCTCGGTGATTGCTGAAAACGGCATTTCCCCCTCAGGAGCGGAGTAGTCGTAGCTGAAGTAGTTGACCAGCTCTTCGATCCGAACGGCCCCGGCTGGCGGTCGACGCGCCTCGCGCAAGATCCGTCGTACGTTGCTATAGGAAGCGGTATCGACGTCGATCGAGAAGGTCGAGAGCGGATTGTGACCTGCGCTGAGGAACGAGTTTCCGACGATCCGGTCGTAGCCCTCCGTATCGTGTTTCTGCACCGTCTGCTGCAGGTTCTCCGCCCCTGGATTATTCGATTTCGGCGGAGCCAACATCACTGGACCACGCATGTTCATTGCCGAATGAGCGGCCTGCTTGCCGGCGAAATTCTCAGACTGACAGCCGAGCAAGCTCAGAGAGGTGGCGATCAGGGCTAGACCTGCAAGAACTCGACAATTCATCTGACTTTCTCCACGGGAAAATGGGGTTCGTTTGAGGATTCGACGCCCAGGGAGGTCAGCGATTCAATCGATTTCCGTAAACCTCACTTAGCACCGTAAAGACATTTGACAGCCCCCCGAATGTCCGAGCCGAACAAAACTCGCGCAACTTCCACTCTCGACGAGGGTTAATCGGTCGGGAGTCATGCGGGGCACCGGTACGAAATTTGCTCTATGGTCTTGAACCAAGAAGCTGGAGGGGGCGAGGCGGCTCGGAATTTACTAGCCCTGTCGTCCCGATTTTCCTATTCTCGAAACGGTCAGGACCCCACTATTAGGATTGGTTCTGCACTACCACGACAAGCACAACGAGAGGTACAGAATGCCTGCTAGATTTGTCCCTTGCCTGACGGCATGGTCTGTCTTTTTTCTCCTGGGACTGATGGCTGCACCGCTGGCCGCACAGGAGAAGGAGAAACAAGGTCAGAGTGTGGAGATGCAGCTCTCGCAGCGCGAAATCTGCTTCCACATCCTCAATCGCCTGGCTTTCGGACCGACCCCCGGACAGGTCGAGGAGTTGCTCAAGAAGGGCTGGATGAAGTGGGTCGTCGAACAGATGGACCCGGAAAAGATCGACAACTCCGAGATCGAGGAAGCGCTGAAGCCCTACCCTTCCCTCTCGATGTCGCTGGGAGAGGTCCTGACGACTTACCGCCCGCGCTACAAGAATCAGCCGCCGACACGCGCCGAGCGGCGAGAGCGCAACCAGTTGCGTGCCAAAGTGATGCGTGAGTTGCGGGAGTCCGTGGTGGTTCGCGCGGTGCTCAGCAAGCGCCAGTTCCAGGAAGTGATGGTCAACTTCTGGCGCAATCACCTGAACGTCGACAACAACAAGGACCAGGTGCGCTACCTGGCCAACCACTACGAGATGCATGCGATCCGGCCCCACGTGTTCGGCAAGTTCGAGGACCTGCTGATGGCCTCCGCCAAGCACCCGGCAATGCTGGTCTACCTGGACAACGCCCTGTCCCAGAAGCCGCTGACCGAGAAGGAAAAGAAGACGCTCGAGAAATACAAGAAGAAGAAGAAGAAGAAGTCGGCACGGATCAAGAAGCTCGAACGACAGCGCGGCTTGAACGAGAACTACGCCCGCGAGCTGCTCGAGTTGCACACCTTGGGCGTCGACAACGGCTACACCCAGCGGGACGTGATCGAGTGCGCCCGGGCCTTGACCGGCTGGTCGGTGTCTTACGGCAAAAACGAGGACTTCGGCTTCACCTACCGCAACCAGCAGCACGACGACAAACCGAAGGTCGTCATGGGCTGGCGCTTCAACGGCAAGGGCGGCATCCAGGAGGGTGAGACCATTATCCAGCGGTTGGCTCACCACAAGCAGACCGCCAAGTTCATCTCCTTCAAGCTCTGTCGCTACCTGGTCAACGACCGACCAAGCGAGAAGCTGGTCGACCA
>CAZANL010000130.1:0-9675 GCA_964486115.1 uncultured Planctomycetota bacterium | reverse complement strand
CTAACCTCAAATGCCTCATTTGATTGGTCATGGCAGTTTAGTTGGCGGGTTGGTACTCTTGGATCAGCGTGTGGCAAATAAGCGGGAGCCTGGCGGCTTCCTGGCTGTATCAATTAGAGGCATGAGACCCGCAGATTCCAATGGTGGTCCGGCGACAGATCGCCCTCAGCCCGAGGTGCCTTCTGCCGAAGTGTGCGAAATCGAGTGGGAGACCGCCGCGGTTCACGCAGCCCAGGATGGTGAGCCTGGTGCGTTCGACAAACTCGTTCTCGGTTACCAGGATCGGATCTACAACCTGATTCAGCGGATGGTGGGGGATGCTGACGAGTCGTACGATCTGGCACAGGAAACCTTCGTCAAGGCGTTTGAGGCCATTGGTAGCTTCCGCCGCGATGCCCGTTTTTCGACCTGGATTTATCGCATTGCGGTCAACGCCTGCCTCAGTCGACACCGCAAGCGGGCGGTCCGCAAGAGGCACGCGCCGGTTTCACTGGATGCTGCGGTCGCCACGGAAGATGGCCGGGGCCGCCTGGAGCCGGCCGATCTGCGCGATGAGCCGGTGAGCAAGACGGCTCGGCGGGAAACCAGCGACATCGTTCACGAGGCCATACAGGCATTAGACATAGAGTACCGGACCGTGGTCCTTCTGAGAGACATGGAGGGTTATAGCTACGGGGAGATCCAGGATATCCTGGGGTGTCCGATCGGCACGGTCAGGTCCCGTCTTCACCGGGCCCGAGCGGAGTTGGGTCGCAAGCTCCGGGGCGCAATGGGTATGGAATGATGGATTTCCGGGTTTCGGCGCTGATTTGGTGGAACTTTCTGGGGTACTCTCCCGTCAGAGGGGTAGTGAGCGAAAAACGATGAGCCAGGACAACGAACACAAAAAACAGAGCGAGCGTGAAATGAGCCCCCAGGGAGTCCTTTCGGGCAGTCATTTCGGCCGCTACCGCGTTTTGGGGCGGATTGGTAGTGGGGGCATGGGGGTGGTCTATGAGGCGTACGAGGAGTCTCTGGACCGCCGTGTGGCCCTCAAGTTGTTGCCGCATCACATGACCGAGGACCAGGAGTGGGCCTCCCGCTTCACCCGTGAGGCCCGCACTGCCGCCAAGCTCGAGCACCCCGGAATTGCCGCGATTTATGCCATCGACCGGGCCGAGGGAGTCGATCTGGGCTGGTGGTTGCGGAAATTGGGCAAGCTGCCGTTCGAGGTGGCCCTGAAGATCACACGCGAAGCTGCCATGGCCCTTGGCGAGGCCCACGAGCAGGACATCATACACCGCGATATCAAGCCGGATAATCTGCGAATCGAGCCCTCGGGGGGCATCAAGGTGATGGACTTCGGGCTGGCGCGCGACATCCGCACTGGGCAGCGAATCACCGAGGCGGGGACCTTCCTGGGGACTCCGGAGTACTGTTCTCCCGAGCAGTGCGATGCGGGCCGAATAGACCAGCGTAGTGATCTGTACTCACTGGGTGTGTGTATCTACGAGATGCTGACCGGGCAGATCCCGCACGCTGCCGAGACGCCATACAGCCTGTTCAAGAAGATAGTCGAAGAGCAGCCGGTGCGTGTTCGCCAATTGGATGGGGGTATCTCGAAGGGAGTGGATCGGATCCTCGTCAAGATGCTGGCCAAGAACCCACAGGAACGGTATGCCACCGCCCAAGAGCTGATCAACGACCTGGACGGCCAGTTCGACCACCGCAAAGTGGATCTGGCAGGCTATTACAAACAGGTTAGCGAACCGGTCGAGGAAGCGGACAGCCACAAGACTGTTTCTCTCCGGCCGGGAGGGGTGGGCATCGATGAGGCCACCCAGATCGCCGGTGCCGCGCCCAGTCTGGGGGTAAGTGCCTCGAGACAGCTGGCCAGTCGTCCCATGCAAGCCGTGGGCGTTGCCGGGCTGGTGCTGTTGCTGCTGGTGGGCGGGCTGGTGGGCTTGATGTTTGGGCGTTCGGGCGAGTTGAACCCGTTGCAGGCGGCACTCTCGCCTCCGGAGGGGTTGACGATGCCCACCCAGCGCGAGCCAAACGTCGTGCCCGGTAGGCTTGCGATTATCGGGTTCGCCGACGAACAGCCCTCCAAGATTTCGGCTGAATTCAAGTGGCTCCAGAGCGGGCTTCCCGAGATGCTCGGGATCAACCTCTCGAAGCTGGGCAACAGTATCGAGGTGGTGCCCTTCAGTCAGGTGGTCAAGGCGGCCGGGCAGTCGGCAGGCGATCCGGCTCACGTGGCCCGCCGGCTGGGGGCCGGCCTGGTGCTGGTTGGCCGCTATGTCTTGACCGGCAAGAAACTGCTGATCTACGCGACGCTAAACCGCTATAAGGATGGTCGACTGCGGCTGGTGGGCGGCGTGCAAAGCTCCGGAGACAGTGCGCGGTTCTTGCAGGTGATCGACAAGCTGTCAAGCGACCTGACTCCACTGCTGGAGAAGACCGGTCAGCTCGCTTATCAAGGTCCAGCCCAGATCCGGCAGAGGATCTCGGGTATGCACGACCTGACCACGAACATGCGCGCGGCCAGTGGCGAGATGCTCAACCGCCTCCAGTCCGCACTGGCCCAGTCCGCACACCTCCGCACCGAGCGTACGAACTTACGGTGGGGGGCAGCGGGTCAGGGCTCGCGGCCTGCCGGGAAATTGCTGAAGTTCTCCAAGAGGCAGCGGAAGGCCCTTTCTCACGCGAAGGGGAAGAAGGGGGAATTGTCGCGGCGGCGGGGAGAGACCGAGTCCGATGACAAGCGGGCGCTTGCAAAGCAGGAGGAGAGTGCTTTCGAGGGCGAGCGACGCTCGCAAGAGTACAACCTGCCCAAGGCTGAGTCTGCTCGCGAGTTGAAGAGTGTACCGCGAACGCGGTCGAGCAAGCCCAGCCGGCCGAAGGGTCGGCCCTACCCGGCCGCGGATCAGCCAAAAGCACTCGGGCGCCTTGGGGGGTCCTCCAAGGGTCTGAAGAAAGCGTCCGGTGCGAATGAGGCTCCGGAGAGATCCAAGGACCAGACGTTGCAGACCAACCGAGCCTGGGCGTGTTACTACCAGGCCCGGCAACTGAGCAGCAAGCCCAAGAGGAGCGTCAGGGATCTGATCGAGCTTGTGGCCCTGCTGAAGAAAGCCAAGAAGCTGGCACCCGGGCAGTTCAAGGCCTGTGAGGCCCAGCTTGCAGCGATCGAGCTGCAGATCGAGACTCTGAAGAAGAAATTGCCGGCCAGGAGCCAGCATGGGAAGGCGGCGAAAAAATGAGTTGCGAGGGATTGTCCGAATGGCTGACCGAACTGCTGGATGAGCGGCTGCCCCCCAAGGAGGTGGCGTGGCTCGAAGCGCACCTGCAGGAGTGTTCCGTCTGTGCGGAGGAGTTGGCGTTGCAGAAGGAGGCTCGCTCGGCGCTCAAGGCGCTGCCGCAGATTCCCGCCCCAGGGAATCTGCTGAAGTCGATCTGGAAAGCGATCAAGTACAACCAGTGGGAGGGTGCAGGACTGATTGTGCTTAAGAAAAAGAACGAGGAGAAGCTGAAAACAGGACGAGTCCGGCGTGTGTCCAGTGCGTCGCTCAAGGCCATATCCGGTGACCAGCCGGTCGTCGCACAACCGCAGCGTTCGAAAGTCACTCCACGCTCGGCAATGGCAGCCGGCCTGGTTGCCTTGGCGCTCTGTGGCGGAACGATAATGTTGCTCAGAGACCTGCAGCGTTCGCCAGCCAGGCCCGGTCGGATAGACTCTGTGGGGGGCATTGCTGACCGAGGCGAGAGCCAGCCCAGAGCCAGGGATAAAGCAGCGCCGAGTAACGACCGTCTGGCGTTAAGGTCGAGCAAGCGGCCTGAGCGAGGAGATCTGTCCCAGAAAAAGAGGGACCAGTGGAACTCCAAGTACAGCGCCAGGGATGGGATTGAGGAAAAAGACAAGAAGCCGGTCTTGAGAGAAGGCCCTCGCGCTGCGCAAAAGTTGGTTGACCAGCTCAAGAAGGATCTCAGCAAGCGACTCGAGGGTGACCCGGAGAAGGAAAAAGCGCTTGGAACTAAGCTGAAAAAAGAGAGGCGCGCCTCCACGACGGGGAAAGCCGCTGTGGGGAGAACACTCCAGGATGCCGCGGATGGTGGCAAGGCAGACGACAAGAAGGCGGAGCTTCGCGCAAACTCACGGGGGATAAATCGCAACAGAAAATCGGCCCAAGATGCGAGAGAGGCCGGGGAGGGAATGAACGAGAGTCAGCCCGAGGGGGAGGATAGCGCGAAGGGGCGGTCTTCGAGCAGGATCACAAAACCCAGCCAGCAAGGGCAGAATTCGAAGGGAAAGAGCCTCAAATCCGAAGGCCAGTCAGGGGCGGGCGAGCAGCAAGGCGAGAAGCTCAGGCGCAGTCGAAAGCAGTTCGGTGGCTTCGATTCGCAGCAGGGCACGAGAGGGAAAAAGACCGGCTCGGTGCCGTCGACTCGCATTCTGGTTGTTGCCCAGCGGCCCACGCAGATGTACGCCCTTCTCCAAGACGCCGTTGCCAAATTGAGGCTGACCCAGAAATGTCAGTTTTCGCTGTCAGCATCACCGAAAGTGGGCTCGAGGTCGCAGAAGCGGGACCGCGTTCTGTCGTTCAGTGGCCTGACCGCAGCAGAGTTGAGCCGTCTTCAGGCGGAGGTCCAGCGGTTGATGGTGGCTCAGAAAAAGGGACAGCTGGCCTCTCTGCTGGCGAAGCGGAATAGCCGTGACGTCCGGCCCAACTCGAAGGGGGGCAAGCCACGGCCACTATCCCTCAATTCAGCTGAATCAGCTGAATCAGGTAAAAAGGGTGGCTCGTCGCTGAAACAGAGTGCGGCGGGCAAGGATGCCCAGCGCCATGGCAAGGCCACGCCAGAGACCACCAAGAAACAGCCTTCAGCGTCTGCGGCCGGGAAGAAGGTCGCCGAGGCCAAGAAGGGGAAGGGCCCTGTCACGCTGACGCCGGGCTATCAGTTCAGGATTGTCATCCAGGCGCCGAAAAAAAACTAACAGACCTGGCGCCGGGCGCGGGCTCTCATTAGTAGCGGGTTGCTGCCACCGGATGGTTCACCCGTGCCTTCCAGACGATCCGCTTGTCTGGAGTCACCTCGATCACTCGCTCCTGCTCCTTTTCGACAATCAGGTAATTGCCGTTCGGAAGTTTGTCCGCCTCGTACGGGTCGCGACAGGCATACTCCCAGACGACCTTCCCGGCCCGGCTGACCTCGATGACGCGCCGGGCCTGGTTGTCTGTGATCAGGATGTTGCCGCCCGGCAGGAGATCCGCATCCATGGGCCACTTGAGCTTATCGTAATGCCAGAGGATTTTTCGGGTGATGCGGTTTGCGATGAATACGCGATGATTTCCCGACTCGGTGACCAGCACGCGGTTGTTGCTCAACACGTCTGCCTCGTTCAGGTACTTCAGCCCCTCCCAGCTCCAGACCTTCTTCCCGGCTGGTGTGTATTCAACCAGGCGTCCCGCGGAGAATTCGCTCACCAGCACGTTCCCGTTGGCCATCTTGTCGATGTCGATCGGGTTGCGCAGGCCCTCGATTTCCCATAGTGTCCGGCCATCGCGTGTGAGTTGGCGGCAGCGGCCAGTCTGGTATTCGCAAACGAGCAGGCTGCCGTCCGGGAGGAGATCGACGTCGTGCGGTTTTTGCAGCTTTTCGATCGACCACAGGGTCTCGCCGGAGTGATCGAGCAGCAGGACTTTCTTCCCGCCGCTGGCGGCCACGAGCGTGTACCCCCAGTTGCCTGAATCTGGCTTGGGGCCGAAGACGATCTTCCAGGCGGCTGTGCGGGCAAGCCGGACACGGCCCAGAAAGCGGGTGGTGATCTGTAGATGCTCCGCAGTCAGGTCGTGTAGCAGGCCGATGACCACGTGCCTGGTGTCGAGCATTAGCCGCGCATACCAACCTGCGTTAGAGGGGCGACTGGAGCTGATCCGGGGAAAGTGGATGCCGTGCACCGCGCTCAGCGCGGTGCGTTCCCCATCGTGCTCGAGCTGACCCTGGGCCAGGCGGATGTTGGTGAACGGGGTTGGCTCTTTCGCTTTGTCGGCTGGCTCCAGGTATGGTCTGGTTGATCGGCGAACCAGATTGAGCCACCTTGTGCCGGTCGTCAGACCGATTGCGCGAACCGCAATCAGTGGGAGGGCCAGTGTCCGCTGGCCCCACTGGAATCGAACGCTGCCGCCCTCCAGGGCTTGCAAGGTGCCAGGTATTCGAGTCCCGTCCTGCAACATCAGCTGATGCGGTGACCGGGTCCTGATTGGCGGCTTGGGGCGAAAAAGGAGCTGCGTCACCTCTTCGATGAGCACGCTGGTCTGGCGTTTGTCTTGTTTGACGGTCAATTCGCCGTCGGTGTTGCACGATGAGATCGATCCTCGCACCTCACTCTGGTTGAGCAGATAGACCACTTCTTCCGCGCAGATCGTCGGGACTCCAAAAAGCAGCAGGGTGCCCGCCGCCGCCGCACTCAGTACTGCGCCGTGAAGCCTGCTCACTTGCGTAAGTGTTCGGCGGTGGTGCCGGCTTTCAAGCCGGGACGCTGGGAGGGGTGGGGCTGCCGGTCTGTGAGCCCGATCAGGCGAAAGGGGGCCAAACGCTCCCGCGGGATGTCCATCAACTGCTGGTTTGTTTGCCCTGGGCTGTGTCGGTATCCAGCGGGGTCAAGACATTGACCAGCAAGGTGTTGAGCACCAGCGTACCGTTCTCGGGTGTCTCGACCTTCAGGCAGTGGAGTTGGTTCTGCAGCAGCTTGCCTTCGAGGACCCGTCCATCGTCGAGCGTGAAGGCGACCTGTCGACCAATGAACTCCTCGAGCAGGTCGAGGCTGCCATGGTGACCCTTGCGCTCGATCTCCTTGGACGCCTGGTCGAGCTCCTGCTTGCGGGGGACCAGTTCTTGCAAGTCTGCCTGCAGCCGGGCGATCTCCTCTTGCATGCGCTAGGGCTCCCGGATCGACTCGATGGCGTGCTTGAACAGCAGCATCGGCTTGCCGTCGGACTCGATCAGGATGTGGTACTTGTCGTACCGTGTGTAGTTTCCCTCGACGATCTCGCCCGTGCGTAGTCGCACCGCCACGCTCTTGCCGAGGAAGTCGTTGATCAGGTCGTTGGCTGTCCTGAACGGGTGTTCCTGGATCTTGCTGAGGCGCTTTTCGAGCTGACCCATGCTGTTTTTCAGCTTGATCATCTCTTCCTCGAAGATACGTAGCGGACTGATACTCACCAGATTCTCCTCAAACCCGACGCGGCAGCAAAGGCCGGGATTATACCATCACTTGAACCAGTTCGGCGGATACATCTTGCGCAGGGTTCCCATCATCGACTTGGTCGACTCGGTGATGTCTTTCAGGTTCTTGGCCGAAACTTCGAGGTCCTGGAGCGTCTTTTGTAGATCGACTGGCTTGCTGCCCTGCCTGCCTCCCAGCATCTTTTTGACCGATTCGGTTACCTCAGAGGAGTTGGCGGCGGTCTTTTCGAGGTTGGTCAGGATTTCCCCCAGCTTGCGTTGCTTGCCGTCGGGGCTTCTGAGGCCTGCCTTCAACTCCTCCATCAGCGCGGCTGCGTTGCCCGAGGCCTTGCGCAGGTCGGCGAGGGTCGCGCGCAGACTCTGCGGGTCCCGGCTATCCTTCTCGAAAAGCAGGCGCAACTCGCCGGTCACGGCGCTCATGTCGGCCAGGCTCTGTTGGAGTTGTGTGATGCTCTGGGCCAGGCCGTCGCCACCGTCGCGGTCCAGGATCTTGAGCGCCTTGTCCAGACGCTCGGCCACACCCGCAGTGCTGCGAACCGTTCGGCGCAGATCCTTGAGGATACCCTCGATGCTCACCGGGTGTTCGCCGATGACAGTCGAGCCGTCAGCCAGCGGGGCCCCCGTCGTTCCCCATGAGATCTCGACCAGCTTGTTGCCCAGCAGATTGTCGGAGAGCACCTGGAACCTGGAGTCGGGACGGATCCACTTGCGGTTGGCTGGTGTGTCCACGATCGAGAGCGTGGCCAGATGGCGGGCGCCCGATTGGTCGGTGTCGATCGAGGTGACCGTGCCGATGTCTCGCCCTTCCAGTCTGACCGGAGATCCCGGTCGCAGGCCGGCGATGTCGCTGAACTGGACGTGGATCGTCACACGTTGCTTGAGCGCCCCGGAGTCACGGAGCAGATAGGCTCCCGCCACGATGGCTAGGGCCAGCACGCCCAAGAAGATCGAGCCGATGATGAAGCTAAACCGGTTGGTGTGCGTCATGGTCGACACCCCCTTGCATGAACTCCTTGACGTGGTGATCCTCCAGCGCATCCTCGAGGCTACCGTTATATACGACTTTTCCGCGCTCTAGCATCACCAACATGTCGGCGGTTTCGCGCGTCAAGAGCATGTCATGGGTCGCGACGATCGACGTCAGGCCCCGCTCCCGTTGCAGCTGGCGGATCAGCCGGCTGATCCCCAGCGCGACCGGCGGGTCGAGCCCCGAGGTCGGCTCGTCGTAGAGCATCACCTTGGGTTGCAGGACCAGCGCTCGGGCCAGCGCGATGCGCCGCTTCTGACCGCCTGAGAGGTCCAACACGCTCTTGTTCATCACGCCCTCGACCTGGCTCATCTCGACCATGTGGATCACGTCGGTGATCCGCTGCCGTATCTGCTTGTGGCTCAAATCGGTGTTCTCGCGCAGGGGCCAGGCCAGGTTCTCGAAGACGTCCAAGGTGTCGAACAGGGCCCCTTGCTGGAAGAGCAGGCCGATGAATGGACCACGCACTTTCCTGCGCGCCAGTTCCCGGTCGGGGATGCGGGCGATGTCGTCCAGCGGCCCGACGCGTATCTTTCCCTCGAGCGGGCCGCTCTGGTGGTTCTCGATCCCGGCAACGTGTCGCAGGAGCGTCGATTTTCCGCAGCCGGACGCCCCGACGATCGCGAGGGTCTGGCCTGGTTGGACGTGCAGGCTGACATCCTGCAGCACGTGCAGCTCACCATACTTCTTGGAGAACCCGTGGATCTCGATCATCGCTCGAATAGCATCGTGAACAGTTCGGTCAGAAAGTAGTCGGAGATCAGGACCAGAAAGCTGGCCGTCACCACGGCGCTCTTGGTATTGCGGCCCAGGTCGCCTGCGCCGCGCCGGGTCTTGAGCCCGTAGTAGCAGCCGATGACCGAGATCATCACCCCGAAGAAGCAGGCCTTGAACAGTCCGCAGTAGACGTCCAGCATCTCCAGCGCCTTGATCGTCTCGGCGTGGTAGGTGTCGAAGAGGATGTGAAGGCGATAGACCCCGACGAAGTAACCTCCCAGCACGCCGGCCAGATCGCCGACAGCGGTCAGCAGCACCACGGCAACGATCGTGGCGGCGATTCTGGGGGCCAGCAACTCCTTGGAGATGTCCAGTGACAGAGCGCGCATTGCCTTGAGCTGGTCGGTGATCTTCATCGAGCCGATCTCGGCCGCGATGCCACTACCTGCGCGGCCGCTGATCAGCAGCGCGGTGAAGATCGGCGAGAGCTCGCGAATGATCGAGACCAGTACGATCTGGGCCAGCTGCAGGTCGGCGCCGAACTTGCCCAGGGCCTGGGCGACGTGGACGGCCATCACCATGCCGGTAAAGAACAGAGCGATGGCGACGATCGGCATCGAGAGGACGCCAATCTGGAACAGCTGCTCGGTCGCCTTCGTCTTTTTGTAGGAGAGGGTCAACAGGCAGCGCAGGTTCTGTCCGAACAG
>CAZANL010000129.1:4897-9683 GCA_964486115.1 uncultured Planctomycetota bacterium | reverse complement strand
TTCCGTACTGAATCATCTGTTTGCGAGATCCGCCGACCCAGACCTCACGGGATTCCAGCTGGAAGCGGTTCTGTTGTTCGAGCAGCTTGTAGCGGATCTCCAGGCCCTGCTGAGCAAATACCAGCTTCTTGAGTCGGTAGGTGCTGGATTCGAACAGCCCCTTCATCGGACCGTGCTCCTTGTGCGTACCGGCCACGGTGGTGCCTTCTGACCCGCGGCTCAGCTGATGCCCGGTCGTGGCCCCGAGGTCCGGAAGGTACAGCGCCCCGCTGAGATCTCGCCAGAGCGGGCCTAGAGCCTCTTGGAGCGGTTTCTGCCAGCTGTTGGGCGTGGTCTCGAAGTCCCAGCGGATCGTCATCGGCTGGGTCCAGCTGTAAACGAGCCCCAGCTTCCCCTTCTGGCGCTGAACCGTTTTGCTGCTGCTCTCCAGCAGTGTCAGCCTGACGCGGAGCGATTGAAGTGGAGTGCCACCGGGTCGGGCATGCCGAGCGGTCGCCTCCTGGATGTACTCGGCAGGTGTGAGCTTCTGCTTGGCCGCTGCACTGGGACACAGCAGCAGGGTGATCGTCAGGATGGCGGGTAGTTTGGTCATCGGTTATCTCCCGGGATGGTTTTGTCTTTTCCTCAAGATACGGAGGTCGGTCTGGAGTTCTCACCAAGTCCTGTCAACATGGCGCGAAACACCGAGACCAGGGAGAAAAACAGATGGAAGACCGAGTCGGTAAGCTGGAGGATGATTGTCGTAAGTTCAGGAAAAGCTGGATATCAGTATCGTGGTCATCATCTGCCTGACAGGGGCACTGTGGCGTGTCGGAAGCGAAG
Source organism: uncultured Planctomycetota bacterium (assembly GCA_964486115.1). Classification (GTDB taxonomy): domain Bacteria; phylum Planctomycetota; class JACQVV01; order JACQVV01; family CAZANL01; genus CAZANL01. The sequence continues at coordinate 8,861 of CAZANL010000129.1, read as the reverse complement.
TGACGGTTCTGGTCCGGCAGCTGGCTCAGGTCCGGCGGCAGTCGGGGAGCGGTCTGGGATTGGCCGAGGTGGTCAGCGCCAGGCGCTTTGAGCTGCGTGATGGCCGGGGCCGCCTGCGGGGTACGATGGAGGTGACCGGTGGTCGGGCCCAGCGAGCGGGAATCTGGCTGCTCGACCCCGCTGGTAAGCGTCGAGTGGCGCTTTCGACCAATGTGGATGGTGGCGAGGTGATGCTCGCCACGGCACAGGAGCGTCCGGCCATCGCGTTCCGCGAACGGGCCGGCGATCCAGGTCTGGCCTTTTTTCGCAGAATGGGTCCGGGTGAGGCCGACCAGGTCGACATCCGACAGCTCGAGGTGCTGAACATGGGAGTCGACGACGAGGAGGCCTATCTGAGGCTGATACACAAGGGGGCGATCGGCTTGATCAGCCAGCGAGGCCTCCAGCTCAGCAGCGGGGGCGGGCCGCAGGTCGAGCTGTTGCTGAAGGGTGCCGGCCCGCTGCTGAAGCTGCTGGACGGTAAGGGCCAGGTGCGTTTCGAGGTGCCCGCACCCAAGAAGTGACGCGTTCGGTGCTCTAGCTGGACAGGATTTCCCGTAGCACTCTGCCGGTGTGGCTGGCCGGACTGGCCGCCACCTCTTCGGGGGCGCCGGCGGCGACCAACTGGCCGCCGCCGTGGCCCGCCTCCGGACCCAGGTCGATCAGCCAGTCGGCGGCTGCGATGACGTCGGGGTGGTGCTCCACCACCAGCACGCTGTGGCCGTTGTCGACCAGATCCTGCAACACCAGCAGCAGCTTTCGCACGTCTTCCAGGTGAAGACCGGTCGTCGGCTCGTCCATCACGAACAGGGTCGGGCAGGCTCGGCCGGTGGGGGAGAGCTCGGCGGAGAGCTTGACACGCTGCGCTTCGCCGCCGGAGAGAGTGTCCAGGCCCTGCCCCAGGCGGAGGTACTCCAACCCGACCTGGTCGAGCAGGGTCAGAGTGCGGACAATCCGGTGCTGATTCTCGAACACCGGCAGGGCTTCGGACACGCTCAGCGCGAGCATGTCGGCGATGGTCAGCCCCCGCCAGCGAACCTGCAAGGTCTCCTTGTTGAAGCGCTGGCCGTTACACTCCACGCACTGGACCCAGACGTCCGAGAGGAAGTGCATCTCGATCACCTGTGCGCCCTTGCCCTGACAGGCAGCGCACTGCCCTTCGGCAACATTGTAGGAGAATCGTCGCTTGGTAAATCCTTTCGCTCGCGACAGTCTGGTCGCGGCGAACAGGTCGCGGATCGGACCCATCATGCCGAGGTAGGTGGCGGGGGAGGAACGGGGTGTGGTCCCGATCGGATCCTGGTCGATCACCTGCATCCGCTGGATCTGATCCAGGCCGTGGATCTCTCGGTAAGGTCCCGGACCGGGCACGCCCAGCCGCAGGACTCGATCGACTGCAGGGACCAAGGTGTCGATGATCAGCGAGCTCTTGCCGCTTCCCGAAACGCCGCTGACGACAGTCAGGGTGCCGAGCGGCAGGTGCACGTCGAGCTTCAGGTTGTGGAGTGACGCTCCCAGGACCGTCAGTCGCTGGCCGTTGCCCGCGCGCCGCTTGGCCGGGCGCGTAATGCTGGCCTTACCCGCGAGATATCGTCCGGTGAGCGAGCTGCTCTTGCGAGAGATGGCGGCGGGGGTGCCGCTGGCGACCACCTGACCGCCGAGCTCGCCGGCGCCGGGGCCCAGGTCGATCGTGTGGTCGGCCCGGCGAATCGTCTCCAGGTCGTGTTCGACCAGCACGATCGTGTTGCCCAGGTCGCGTAGCCGCTCGAGAGCGGACAGCAGCTGGTCGGTGTCCCGTGGGTGGAGGCCGACAGTGGGCTCGTCGAGGCAGTACAGCACGCCCACCAGGCGGTTGCCGATCTGGGTCGCGAGGCGGATCCGCTGCGACTCCCCCCCAGAGAGAGTGGCCGCACGGCGGTCGAGCGTGAGGTACGAGAGGCCCACGTCGAGCAGGAAGGTGAGCCGATTGGTCAGCTCGGAGAGGATCTGCTCGGCAATGCGGGCCCGGCGGCCGCGGAACCGAACCTCTTGCTCCAGAAACTCGAGGGCATGGTCGATCCGCAGGCGACAGAACTCAGCGATCGACTGTCCGGCTACACGCACAGCGCGCTGGCGTGGCTGCAACCGGTCGCCGGCGCACTGGGTGCAGGAGGCTTCGTGGTAGAAATGCTGTAGTGGCTCCCCCCCGCCCCAGATCAAGTGGGAGAAGGCTTCGGCAACCAGGCCTTCGAGGCCGGGCCAGACCGGCGCGTTCAGCTCGCATGCCCGATGTCTCAGCGGGTCCCCCTCCCAGACCGCGCTGCGTTGACGAGCCGTCAGCTTTCGAAAGGGGCGCTCCTCGAGCAGCTTTTGCTGGAGCGGGAAGCCTCTCAACTGGCGAGCAACCGACGGGGCGATGTCGCGCAGTGCGTCGGCCACTTGAGCGGTCAACGCGCCACCCAGCAGGGGGAGTTCCGGATTGGCGACGATCCGCTCGAGAGCCACTCGGCGGATCCACCCCAGACCTCCGCAGTGATTGCAGGCTCCTTCCCAGGAGTTGAAGCTGAACATTCTCGGGTGCAGCGCCTGGTCGGGCTGGTAGAAGCAATCGGTGCAGCCGAAGTGGGCCGAGTAGTGCAGCGCCTCCTGACCTTCGGGTCTCACGCCGGCATATCGACCTGACAGTGCGTAGGCTGCCTCGAACGCCTCGGCCAGCCGGGCGACGCTCTTGTGGCTGGCCCGCACGCGGTCGATCACCAGGTAGATTGGACGCTTACGGGGGATGCGTCTCGGGAGGGGCTCGTCCAGGCGATGGACCACGCCCGCGATCTCGACCCGCGCGTAACCGTCGGCGAGCAGCTTGGGTGCCAGCTTCTTGAGATCCGAGATTCGACTCAACAGGAGGTCGGACGGACAGTTCGGCAGGAACATCGGCGCCAGGATCGAGATGCGCTGGCCGTCCCAGCGGGCGACCGTGTCGCGAGCAGCCCGGGCTGGCGTGTGGGCCGTCAATTGTCGGTCGCAGGTCAGGCAGTGTTCGGTCCCCAGGCGTGCGTACAGCAGCCGCAGGTAGTCGTAGATCTCGGTGGCGGTGGCGACCGTCGATCTGGGGTTGCGCGTTGCCCGTTTCTGGTCGATTGCGATCGCGGGGGCCAGGCCGGACACGGTGTCGACCGAGGCCCGGCCGAGCCGGCTGATGAATCGACGGGCATAGGTCGACAGGCTCTCGACGAACCGCCGCTGACCTTCGGCGAAGAGGATATCGAAGACCAGCGAGCTCTTCCCGCTGCCGGAGACGCCGGTCACCACCGTCATCTGCTGATGCGGGATGTCCACGTCGATCCGCTTGAGGTTGTTCTTGTGGGCTCCGCGAACCTGGATCGAATGACCGTGCGCGCGGGGCTTGCGCGAGAACCGCTTTCGCACAGTGGGGATCGATTGCGGATTGAGGAACTCTCTCAGCGCCTTGGCCGTGTGGCTGCTGCGCTGCTGGAGAAAACCCTCGAAGTCGCCCTGGTAGACCACCTGTCCTCCGCCTTCGCCTCCTTCCGGGCCGAGGTCGATCACGTGATCGGCGACCTTGATCATCTCGAGGTTGTGCTCGATGACGACCGCGGTGTTGCCGTGGTCGACCAGTTGCTGCAGGCAGTCGATCAGACGGTTCACGTCGGCGAAGTGCAGCCCGGTGGTCGGCTCGTCGAGGATGTACAGTGTGCGGCCCGTGGAGGGGCGGGCTAGCTCGCGTGATAGCTTGATTCGTTGTGCCTCGCCGCCGGAGAGGGTGGTGGCGGGTTGGCCCAGCCGCACATAACCCATGCCCACGCTGTCCAGGGTCTGCAGGATGCGGGCGATCTTGGGCTGGTTGGCGAAGAACTCCAGGGCTTCTCGCACCGGCATCTCGAGCACGTCGTGAATGGAGTGACCGTCGTAGGTGACCTGAAGGGTC
>CAZANL010000129.1:0-4887 GCA_964486115.1 uncultured Planctomycetota bacterium | reverse complement strand
TTGAACAGGACCTCGAGCGTCTCCGGGTTGTAGCGTAAGCCCCGACACTCCTCGCAGGGCACCAGCACGTTGGCCAGGAACTGCATCTCGATCACTCGGCAGCCGGCGCCACTGCAGGTTTCGCAGCGGCCTCCCGGTTTGTTGAAGGAAAAGCGGCCCTTGAGATAACCGCGAGCTCGTGCCAGCGGCGTTTGCGCATAGAGTTCACGGATGTGGTCGAAGGCCTTGGTATAGGTTGCCGGGTTGGAGCGCGGTGTGCGGCCGATCGGGTTCTGGTCGATCTCGATCACCTTGTCGAGCTGCTCGATGCCGGTGATCTTCTCGTGTGCGCCGGCGGGCTTGCTGCGCATGTTCTGTAAGTCCGACGCCAGCTTTCGATGCAAGACCTCTTCGACCAGGGTGCTCTTGCCGCTGCCGGAGACCCCGGTCACGACGCTGAACAGCCCGACCGGAAAACCGACCGTGATCTTCTTCAGATTGTGATGGGTGGCCTTGTGGACGGTTATCGCTGCCTCGCCGCGGACGCGTCGCGAAGCGGGTAGCGGGATGGTGTGTTTGCCCGAGAGGTATTTTCCGGTCAGCGAACCGGCTCGCCGCTTGACCGAGGACAGGCTGCCCTGTGCCACCAGTTCGCCGCCCTGGCGACCAGCACCGGGGCCCAGGTCGACGATGTGGTCTGCACGGCAGATAGTCTCTTCGTCGTGTTCGATGACGAAGACCGTGTTTCCTTGATCGCGCAGGTTTTGCAGGGTGCTGATCAGACGAGCGTTGTCTCTGGGGTGTAGGCCAATCGACGGCTCGTCGAGTATGTAGAGCACTCCCTGAAGTCTGGAGCCCAGTTGGCTGGCCAGACGGATTCGCTGGCTCTCGCCCCCGGCCAGCGTTGCGGCCGAACGCTCTAGCGCGAGGTAGCCCAAGCCGACGGCGTCGAGAAAGGTCAACCGGGAGATGATCTCGGACACCACTTGCTGGCCGATCGGCCGCTCGATTTCGGTCAGCGCCAGGTCCTGGAACCAGGCCAGCGATTCAGCCACTGTCATGCTGTGGCAGTCCGCGATCGAGAGGTTCCGGAATGTGACGGCGCGGGTGGCGGCCGAGAGTCGAGTGCCGTCGCAGTCCGGACAGGTGTTGATCCGCATGTACTGCTCGAGCTTTCTGCGGTGGGAGGGCCAGAGGGATCGTCGGCTGACGGATTCCAGCACCTCGACAGTCCCCCGGTAGTGTCGGTCCTTGTGCTGAACGCCCTGCAGCAGAGCCTTTCGCTGGCGCTGGGTCAGCTTGCTCCAGGGCTTGTCCATCGGCACGCGAGCCAGCCTTGCAAGTTGTGACAGGTTGCGGCTGCGCCAGCGTCCCCAGCGCATCACGACCTTCTCTTCGAGCGGCGCGATTGCTCCTTGGGACAAGGTCAGTGTCGGATCGGGGACCATCAGCGCCTCGTCGAACCGACTGACCTGACCCAGCCCGCGGCAGCGCGGGCAGGCGCCATTGGTGTTGAAGCTGAAGGTGCGGGGCTCGAGCTCGGGGATCGAGATCCCGCAGTCGGGACAGGCTCGCAGCCGGCTGAACGTCAGCAGCTGGTCCTGGTCGTCGCCGACCAGGAAGCTGACCAGTCCCTCCGCCAGGTCCAGAGACTTCTCGACTGCTTCACCGAGCCGGCCTTCGTAACGCTCTTCCAGTGTGATCCGGTCGTAGACCACCTCGATCGTGTGTTTCTCGTAGCGGGCTAGCGTGATCTGCTCATCCAGGCGACGGATCAGGCCGTCAACTCGAACCCTGACGAATCCCTGAGCTGCGAGGTCGGCCAGCTCCTTGCGGTATTCGCCTTTACGGTCATAGACAACCGGTGCGAGGATCAGGCAGCGCGCGCCGTTGTGGGCCTGCATCAGCCGCCGGCAGATGGTCTGGGCGGACTGGCTCTCGATCCGCCGTCCACACTCCGGACAGTGGGGGGTGCCCAGCCGAGCAAAGAGCAGTCGCAGGTGATCGAAGATCTCGGTGACGGTGCCGACGGTGGAGCGCGGGTTGCGTCCTCGCGTCTTCTGGTCGATGGCCACAGCAGGCGATAGTCCCTCCACATGGTCGACGTCGGGACGTTCGATCTGTCCGAGGAACTGTCGTGCGTAGGCCGAGAGGCTCTGCACGAAACGGCGCTGCCCTTCCTTGTACAACGTGTCGTATGCCAGCGAGGACTTACCGCTGCCAGACACGCCGGTAAAGACGGTCAGCGAGTTGCGTGGGATCTCCAGTGAGAGGTTGCGGAGGTTGTGCTCCCTGGCGCCCTTGATGATCACCCTGTCGAGCATGGGTTGCGCATCCTACCACAGGCCGGTGCTGAAGCACGCGGCACACATGACGGCGTGGTTCTGAGGGTTCAGCGGGCACGGCAAAAGCCGTGTCCGGTGTCCGGCTGGGCCGCTATTTCGGGGCTGGGTTCTTGCGAGTCAGCGCGGTCTTTCCGCGACGGAGCATGTCGCGAAAGGAGAAGTTGAGCTTGCGGTAGTTCTTGAGGAAGGTTTCACATTCCGTGAAGTTGTCTGCACAGAGCAGCATTGCTTGTTCGACGTTCCGCATGTTCAGAACGTCTGAGCAGCCCTTGAGTTCCTTGTCGATGAACGGACAGACCATACCTGAACACTAGCCCGTTCAGCCGCCAAGTCAAGAAATCAGCCGCTGTGGGATGTCGCTGTCGCCATAATCCAGCACATGACGCAGGTGCCCGGTCTTGTCCACTTGGGGCGAGACCACCGAGCGCGCTCGTTTGGCCAGCAGCGACATCCGCTCGAAGTGAAGCTCAACGGGGAGCCCGTCACTCAGCGCTGCCACACAGCACTTGCCGTCTAGTGGCCCATCCTCCTCGCGTGTGATCGTGGCCCCAAGTGCTGCGGCCAGCTGCACCCGGCAGGCGAACAACTCGTCGAACCGGGGGTCGTCGGTGGCCAGGTGAGCCTGGATTCGGTCCAGCGGGCGTCGCACGGAATTTCGGTCGGGTCCCTCCAGCCAGAGCATCTGGGGGACCTCGTGCTGGCTGACCCAGGCGATCAGCCGGGCCATCGCTATCCCGTAGGCGCGTTGTGCGTTGGTCGTCGTCATGGGATGTCGCTCCCTAGTTTTCCCTTGATGAGCTTGGTCGGGCTCCAGTCCCGGCGGCGACCCTTGAAGAAAAGATATCGGTGTGGTGCCGGATCGTGAAACAGATGGGAGATGTCTTCTCCGCCTCGAGTCAGCACGGGCCGTCCGAGTCCCACCTGGAAAGCCATCTTGTTCATCAGGACGTCGGAAACCAGACTGTCGTTGCGCCAATCCCAGCGACGCATCTTCTGATAGCCGGTGCTCCAGCACCCCTCACCCTTTTCCCACATCCGCTCCATGTGGTCGATCACCGCACGGAACGAGACGGTGAGGAAGTTTTTCCGGTGGCAGGTCATCACCTGGGGGACCACGACATACAGAATCCGCGGGTCGGTTGGGTGGTCGCAACAGGAGTGGCGGATGATCGGTCGGTCCGGGTTCCGATGGAACTTGAAGCGGCGGAACCGCCTCATCTGGTAGAGGTCTCCGGGATCGAAGTGCATCAGATCGCCGATGACCACGGCCTGATCCTCGGGACCCATGCCCTCGTCTCGCAGGATCTGGCCGTAGTGCTTGAAGTAATCCCGCTCGCCGTCTCCCTGCAGTCCCACCGTCTCAACATCGTAGTAGGCGTCGAAGACGATGCCGTGGTTGGTCAGGATCTTGCGCACGTCCTCGACGTACGGGGGAGCGGCGCGTGTCGCAATCACCCGGCGTACATTTCCCATCGACGCCAAGCCTTCTTTCAAGCCGGGCCTCAGGAGCATGCGGTCCTGAAGTGCCTCGAAGAGATGGAACAGGCCGACGGTGCCATCCAGGTCGATGATGTAGAGCCGTTTCATGCTGGTTTGGCATTCTATTCTATCCGTCGTAAAATCCGAGGTTAATGGAGATGGCGCGCGTCAAGTGGTGGATTACCCGTGGATTGATGCTGGGCGTGATCCTCGTCGCGGTCTACGGTGTGCAGCGCTTCGACCTGGAGGTGGTCCCGGCGGACTGCGACTCGATGACCCCTAGCTGGCCCACCGGCGGTGGCCAGATCGTCGTCGATCGCTATTATCGGCATGCCCGGGCACTCGTTCGGATGGATATCCTCTGGTATGAGGGGGAGCTCGACGGCCGTCGCACTCGGCTCATGGGGCGCGTTCGGGCTGTGCCAGGCGACCGACTCGGCCGTCGGGACAAGATACTGACGATCAACGGGCGGCTGACGGCTTTCCCGGCGATGCAGCTGCCGGAAGGCCAGGTGCCGGCGGGCTACTATCTGATCCTCAACGAGAACCGGGATTCGCGGCTGCCGGACGGTCGGATGTTCGGGTTGATTCCGGAAGAGCAGCTTCTCGGCAGGGTGATAACGATGTTCCCCAGCGCTGGCGGGAATCTGCCCAGCCGTTGAAATCGCAGCCTCCTTGCAGTATTCGTAGTGCACCGATGTCGTTTGATTTCAACAAGAAACTCGAGGAGAAGGTCCGTCAGGACCTGGCTCACATCATCAACTATGAGCTCAGCGACCCTCGCCTCGGAATGGTCAGCGTCACGCGTGTCGAGCTGTTGCAGCAGTGCCAGTTCGGCACTGTCTACTATTCCGTGCTCGGTGACGAAAAGGAGCGGCGAAAGGTTCAGGCTGCCTTGGAACACGCTCGCGGCCACATCCAGGGAAAGCTCGGGAAGAGGCTGACGACACGCCACACCCCCAAGTTGACCTTCAGCTTCGATCCGGGACTCGGTCAGAGCATCCGTATCTCCGCGCTGTTCAACCAACTCGAAGAGGAGCGAGCCGAGGCTGAGGCCAGTGCTCAGGCGCAGGCCGAGTTGGCG
>CAZANL010000128.1:0-9730 GCA_964486115.1 uncultured Planctomycetota bacterium | reverse complement strand
AAAGGGGGCACAGCAGAAGGCAGATCGAGAGGGCGAGGTGCTTCATCATCCCGATTCTATGTCGGGAGGACAGGAAACACCCGGCAGGATTTGTGCCGGCTCGGAATTCCAGCGGAAAGCGGATTGCCTGGGGCCGTTCCGAGTGTGTCCCGCTCTCCTTGAAAGCCATTATCCCGGCTTCAGTTTGGGCGTGCTCTTTGCTCGGGGTTTGGTGGGGGCACCATCGCCGTTTGCCAGCAAAGTTGTTAGTCTGGTGCAAGCTGGTGTGGGCAAAGACGCACGAGCTGGTGGGTGCTGGACGGGAGGGGGGAGGTTCTCGCTGACGGTCGGGCTGGGTCCCGGGGTTGTTGCCGGGGCGCTCACGAGCAGGGAGGAAACGATGAACAAGCAGTTGAGTCATTCTGGGGCGATAAATACGCTCTATTACTGGTGCAACGATGTCACCGCGATGAAGTCGTTCTACACCCGGAACCTCCGATTGCAGGAAACCTATTTCAAGTGTGATGAGGCCGTGGGTTGGTTGACCTACCAGGTCGGCTCGCTGCAGTTGGTGTTCATCAGGGCTGCGGTTGAGTTACCGGTGCAAAAACAGTGGGCCAGGACACCTTCTTTTGCCAGTGGAACTCACGAGAGTTCTTCATTGGTGTTGTGCTACGACGAACAAGAGCACAAAGAAGTGATACAGCACTGCATCGATGGTGGGGCCAGGAGCTTCTCGCCCGAACCCACAGAACACGGTCAGTTCTGGGTCATGGACCCGATGGGAATGACCATCGAGATTGGAATAAGGCGCTAGCAGAATCTCGTGACGCCCTGAGTGCCCACCGACGGTCGCAGTGGCCGCCGAGGTTCTGTTTTATGCGCCGCAAGTTGCCTGGTGTGTGTGGGTGGTGGCCCCCGGGCGGCCTGGCGCTCTCGGGGCTGGCTGGGGGGGGGGGGCGTCGTGAACAGCCCGTCCTCGCGCTTCTCGCTTTCGCCAGGAGACCCTGAATACCGGCTCGCCAGCCAGCCGGCCCCGGTTGGCAGTGGTCGCATTCCAGCCTTACACTGTGTTTCCGCGGTGGGTCACCCCCCTGCTCCCAGAGAGTGAATTGAGCATGATGAAGAGGTCCTAGCATGCGCGCAAGCACTGCTGTCGTAGAGAGTTTCCTCAAGTCGCAGGAGATCGCGCAGTCCATCCGCGACCGCCGAATCACGCTGGTTGGCCTCAAGGGCCGCAGGGGCTCGACAGACTACCTGACGCTTCACGAGGCATTCGACCGCGGCTTGGTCGAGGTCGGCGAGACCTGTCCCAACGGCACAGTTGAAGAGTGTCGCGTGCGCAACAAGTCAGGTCGGAGCCTGCTGATTCTCGAGGGCGAGGAGCTTCGGGGGGCCAAGCAGAATCGGGTGGTCAACCTCTCGGTGCTGCTCGAGCCGCGCTCCGAAACCCTGGTGCCGGTCAGCTGTGTCGAACAGGATCGGTGGCACTACCAGGGCGCAGGCTTCGAAAAGGGGGAAAGGGCTCCGCGGAAGCTCACTCTCGAGCTCAAGAAGTCGGTGACCGCAAGCTTGCGCCAGGACCGCAGCTACTGCTCCGACCAGACGGCGGTCTGGTCCGCAGTGGACGTCTGCCTGGAGCAGAGCCGCTCCCTTTCGAGCACACGCTGCCTGACCGACGCCTACAGGACCAATCGCGAAGCGCTGAATCAGTTCGTCGACCGCTTCACCGCGCTGCGCGACTGTTGTGGTTTTGCGGCATTCCGTGGCGAGGAGCTGGTCAGCTGCGAGCTGTTCGATCGGGTCGAGACCTTCGAGCGTTTCAGGAAGAGGATCCTGACCAGCCTCGCCTTCGATCTGCTGTGTGACGGTGAGGCACCGAGTTCCGGCGTACCGGATGTCTACGACTGGCTGGAGTCGGTGGCCGAACAGGAGGGGCGGGCTTTTCCTTCGGTCGGCCAGGGCCAGACCGTGCGCATCGAGCGCGAGAAGCTGGCCGCCGCTGCGCTGGTCGTGGACGGCGAGGTGCTGCATTTCAGCCTGCAGCGCGGTTGAGGGCTGCGAGGCGGGTTTCCGCTAGAAGCTCTTGCTCAACAGCAGGAAAGAGTCTCTCACGTGAAAGTCGATGCGGTCGAAGACGTTGCGAACCAGCATCGCCGCAATGATCTGGGTGTCCATCGCCAGGTCGAAGGAATCGTAATCGCCGGTTTCCGTGTCTAGTTCGACTTCCCCTCGGGACGCGAGCTGCTTGAACAGATTCAGCGTCTGCTCCAGGCGGTCGGAGGTCGTTGGTGTGTGAATGTAGATTCGCAGGCGCGAGCGGTCGCGGAGGATCTGGAGGCGCAGCCCGTCATCCTCACCGGCGATCAGCCCGATCAACTCGGTCAGCGCCTGTGAGAAGACGCATTCCGCTCGCTCGGCGAAGCCGTTGATCTTGGCCAGTGAATCCCAGAGCCCTCGTACCCCGCCCCGGTCCTTGCCGAGGATGAGTATCGGGAGCTCACTGCGGTCGAGCTTCGAGGGCTCGGGCAGCTTCTCCGCTTCGATTCGGACGACTTTCTCCGGGGGAAGCACCCGAGGTTCGTGAAGGAAGTAGATCGAGGTCCGGCCGATCTTGAAGTGGCTGCCCTCCCGCAGCATCGCGAGCTCGATCTTCTCACCGTCCAGGATGACGCCGTTGCCGCTACCCACGTCTTCCACCAGCGGGCCCTGCGGGGTGACCCGGACGCGTCCGTGTTTGCGGGAGACCTGGCTGTCCGGGACCACGATCTGGCACAGCTCCGAGCGGCCGATCTCGATCACCCCTTCGCAGTGCACCGTTTCGAGGCAGTTGTCGCCAAACCGAACCTTGAGCACCGGCCTGCCATCGACCACGGACGTATGTGTTTTCTTCTTGGGCAGCGCGGTCAGCGCGCGGCCGAGCGAGCTGCCGCCGCGCGCGTCGACCATGCGCCGACCCGCTTTGCTATAGAGGTCGTATGACAGGTCGCGGCGCAGAGTCAGCTGGCCGTCGTCGTCTCTCAGGAAGGCGAGTGTTTCCAGCTGAGCATCGTCGTATTCCTCGAAGTCACCCTCGAAGATATCGATGTAGTTGGCCAGGCTGTTGCTCGTCGCGCCGAAGCCGCTTCCGTAGAGCACCTCCTGCTCGATCTCGTTGGCCACGGTTTGGGCTCGCGCATAGCGCATCTCGGGATCCGGCTCGATCATCTTGGCTATGATGCGGGAGTATTCCGGCGGTATGTCGTTCATCACCTCGTGTAGTGCCGGCCAGCCGCGAAGGGCCAGATCGCGAATGATCGCGTATTGCTCCTGTCGTGTGTCCGCCTTGGGCACCATCTGGTAGGTGATGCCGCTGGCGATCAGCACCGCGGTCAGCCCTAGCGCGTAGAGGTCTGCGCGCTCGTCCGCCGGGTCGCCCCCGAGGACCTCGGGGGCCAGATACGTCAGCTTGCCCGCTCGTGTCTCCTGAGCGGTGTCGGTGCCGACCGCGATGCCGAAGTCAGAGAGCAGCGGGATGCCCTGGTCATCGATCATCACGTTTTCGGCCGAGACGTCTCGGTGGATGATCGATTTGTGGGCGTACTCGAGGGCGCGGGCTACTCGGCTGACGATATACGCCCCGAACTGCACCGGGATCAGCGTTCCTTTCTTCAGGTGTTCGAGGTGCAGTCCGAGTAGGTCCACCCCGTCGACATATTCCATCAGCAGGAAGAACATCTTGGAGGTGTCGTCGGGTCGGTCTGGTTTGTAATAGGCCATCTGCCTGTTCGACTGGCGCCGCTGCTCTCGCCCGCGCGGTTCGCGGCGCTTGGGCGAGCCGCTACCCCTTCGACGAACCCGGCGAGCCCGTCGCTTCGAGGTGCTGTACAGGTCGTCCGCCGAATCTGAAGGCTTGGGCCTTGCCTGCTTGCCCATGCCGGTCAACTCCTTCCGCAGCCGGGCCGGCAGCCGCGAAACCGGGACGGACTCGAGCCCATACGTCCGGAGGATGTTGGGGTGCCGCAGGCGGGTGGCGATATTGGCCTCTTGACGCAGTTCCTGTTCTCGCTCGGACGAGATATCCCTGATCGTCTTGAGGACGATGTTCTCGGTCACCCCCTCGCTGCCGCGCTCGGCCAGGAAGACGATCCCCATCCCTCCACGTCCGATCTCTTCGAGGATGGTGTATCGCGCGACCGAGTCGAACGAGAGGTTTTGCAGTCCGATCTCGGGTTCGTCGCTCATTTATCGCTCGGGCTCAGTAGGTCTTGACCAGAGAAAAGGTCTGGTTGGACATGTCCAGGTCGACGCGCTCGAAGGTCTTTCGTACCAGAGCGATTGCGAGGAATCGCGGATCGCCGAGCTTGCCGGACTGCTTTTGCTCTCGCATTTTCCCGGCAAACGAGGCGAAGCCCTTTTCCGAGGCGGTGCAGGTGAGCTGGAAGCGCAGTCGGTTGGGTTCCTGGTAGGTCGAGATCGTGACCGGCAGGTCCTCGTCCGCAATCAGCCCGATCGACTCGACCAGTGAGTTCGCCAGCAGAAAGCGCTTCTGATCGCCGAACCCGGTCTGGACTGCCAGTTCGTGCCAGAAATCGAACAGCATCTCGGAGGTCGAGGGCCGTAGGCAGATCTGAAAACTGACGTTGCTGATCAGATCCGCGGGCGGTGGCCCGTCGATCACCTGGAAACTGGTCTTCGGCGGAGGGAGGATCGGATCATGCAGGAAATAGACCCGTGTGTCTCCGATCGAGATGCGGTCTCCCTCCTGGAGCCCCACCGTGCTGACCTCCTGGCCGTTGTGGTGCAGCCGATTCTCCCCGAGGCAGACCAGGCGTACCTGTGTGCCCGGAACCAGCTTGGCATGCGTGCCAGCCACCTGGTCGCTCGGAATGAGAATGCCGCAGTCGGGGTCACTGCCGATCACCGCTTCGCTGTCGACCGAGTAGGTCTCGACCACGTTCTCCATCACCCGGACCTTGAGTACCGGGCGCCCCGTGACCACCGTCCGCTGTGCGCGCTCCTGCTCCAACTCGGCCAGCCGGCGGTAGATGTAGTACTGCTCTCGCTCGGCAATCATCTTCCGCCCGACGCGGGTGAAGTTGTCCAGGCTCAGGCGTCGCTTGAGGGTCAGTCCGCCTGACGGACCCTTGAGAAAGGCCAGCTGCTCCAGCTGGTCCTCGTCGTATTTGGTGAAGCCGCTGTCAAAAATGTCGAGGTAGGCCGCCAGGCTGTTGTTGGTCGGGCCGAATCCCTTGGCGTAGAGGTATTTCTGCTCCAGCTCGGTGGCGACTCGTGATGCGCGCACATACCGGTCGTCGGGGTCTGGTGCGATCATCTTCATGATGATGTCGGAGAACTCGCGCGGGATGTCCGAGATCGCCTGGTGCGGCGCCGGGAAGCCCTCGTCCATCTGCCGCTTGACGTGCAGCATTCGTTCCTTGAGCGAGCCCCGTTTGGGAGGCGCCTGGAGCGGGATGCCGGAGCAGAGCAGATATGCCACCAGGCCGAGCGAGTAGATGTCGGCGCGTTCGTCGAGCGGCTTGCTCAGGAACTGCTCGGGGGCCATGTACCCGAGTTTCCCCCCCCACTTGATCTTGCCTTCCTTGGCCGCTACGGCGATGCCGAAATCGGTCAGCTTGCACACGCCCTGGTTGTTGATCAGTACGTTCTCCGGGGAGATGTCGCGGTGGACCACGAAGTTGTGTGCGTAGGCCAGTGCGCGGCAAACGCGGCTGATCATGAAGCCGGTCAAGATCGGGGGAACCAGGTAACCCGCTTTCAGGTGCTCGTTGTGCAGCCGAAGCATGTCGGTGCCTTCGATGTAGTCCATCGCGATCAACAGCATCTGGCTGTCGTCTTCGGGCGAAGGCGGGCTGGCTACCTCGGGTGCCGGGTCGGGTGCGGCTTCTTCTTCCTTGCGCTTGAAGGCCGCGATTCTGCGCCGCCGCTGAAGCCCGGTGCGGCGCAGGCGCGAGACGGCGGCCGTGGCGCTGGGGGGCGTGGTTGGCGTCGACGGCATCTGTTCGGTCCCGTGCGAGGACTTCTCTGCGTCGATTGCTTCCTTGAAGGAGGCGGCAATTCCGGGGGGAAGCGCAGACAGGGGCAAGAGTTCGAGGCCGTAGGTCTTGACGATGTTCTCGTGGCGCAGCTGTGTGGCAAGGTGGGCCTCTCGCATCAGGATGTCGGTGTGTTCCACCGATGCGGTGCGAATCGTCTTGAGCGCGACCAGGTCTGCCACATCACCGCAGGCCTTTTCGGCAAGATAGACGATGCCCATTCCGCCGCGCCCGATCTCGTCGAGCAGGGTATAGCTGGCAGAGGACCGGAAACAAATCCGGGTCAGGCCAACTTCTTTAGCCTCCACGGGTTGCTGTGCCATGGGAAGGCTCGTATGGTACCCGTCTGGCCGAAGCGATCCAAGCATATTAAACGGGTTGCCGCCGAGGGCCTCCAGGTGCCCGGTCTGGCCCTGCCAGCACCCTGCGTGCAGGTGGAATCGGCTCGGTCGATCCACTGGTGCATCGGGGCGGAGTGGGACCCCCAAAGGAAGCACTGGGGGGCAGTCGTCTCAGTTCTTTCGGGGGGTACCTGGCCGGCGGCCTTCACGTCGGCCGCGATCCGGTCGAAGCGGCTCGCTGTCCCGGTGGCGGGTGGCGCGCCCTTGGTGTGGTGAGATTGATCTGCCCAGCGGGCCGGGCCGGGCGAGTTCGAATGATTCCCTGTCGCACTCGAGGCGGCCTGTTCGTGACGTGGCAGACCTGCTGCCGGACTGTTCAGGGGCATTGTTCTGGCGCTCGCCGAGCACATCCGAGGTGACCCTCAGCAGGTCGCTCTCGGGATCTGCCATTGGGTGTCGGGTCTCGGGTAGCACGGCGGCGGATTGCTCGACCTCCAGCCGAGATGGGCATAAAGCTTGACCTGCAATGAGTTTGGGGTATGCTTCACCAGGGATGAGTACTATTTGCCCACTCCTGGAGTCACCAGGGCCTTGGCCCACTCTGCTCGGCGGTCAGCAGAGAACTGTTCGGTTTCTGTACGGTTCCGCCGATGTTTCGGCTCAGAAACGAGTTACATCTCTGTATTCTCTGGGAGAAGCTTTTTGGGTGCGGCAGAAGGGGCTCGCTTTCCTTCGCAAAGGTTAGCGGGTAAAAAATAACATGTTGAAAATTGGCGGATAAGTAGTGTAATTTCATGTTATTGAGACCCTTCGGCGCCACATAGCGACAGGGTTCGGCCAAGCCCTGCTGAGAACTCCGGTTGTGGGCCTCTCGGGTGCTGCTCAGACCGGAAAGACCACTCTCGTGCGTTCATGCGAGGGGCGTCAGTTGCTGACACTGGATGATTACTCCACCCGTCAGCGTGCGCTGAGGGACCCCGATCAGCTGATCCGCGGGATCTCAGGGCCCTGCTCGCTCGATGAGGTGCAGCGTGCGCCCGAGCTGATGTCGGCAATCACCCGATCACTCGCCCTGGATTCTTCTCCCGGGCGCTTCTTGATCAGTTCATCGGTCGACCTGGACACCCTCTGTGATGCGCTGCCCAGGGACTGGCTGGTGCTGTACCGGCTGTACCCCCTCTCATGGGCCGAGCTGGAGGGGCATCCGTCCCCGGGGGGCATCGAGACACTGCTGGGTGCTAGCTCGGTGGGTGAGGTGCTGGCCCGTTTTGGCGCCCTCGAGGATTGGCGGCCACAGCGACTGCACGAGCGGATTTTGGGCGGCGGCCTCCCGGTGCCGGCTCGCGAGCGGTTTCGCGTATTGCGTGATACCTGGTTCGACACGTACTGCCAGACCTATTTCGAACGTAAACTTCCAGATGTGGTGAGGTTACGTAATGTTTCCGAGTTCATCCGGCTGTTCGGGTTGGTCGCCCGCCGCTCCGGGCAGATTCTCTCGGGAGCCAACATGGCGCGTCAGGCCGATCTCCCCCTCGAGACGACCCGGCGTTTTCTGGGCTACCTCGAGGCGACTCATCTGGTCTGGCTGTTGCCGGCGTTCACCGGCCAGACCACCAAGCGGCTGGTCAAGGCGCCCAAGCTCTTTCTGTTCGACAGTGGTCTGGCGGCCCATCTCGGGGGCTGCCCGGATTGGGAGAGCGTGGAGCGGCAGGGGGTGGGGGACACCCTGACCGAGAGCTTCATCGCGCTCGAGGTGGCCAAGATCGTCAGCCGCCTGTCCGGGCCGGTGGAGCTAGCCCACTGGCGGACCCACGCCGGGGCGGAGGTGGATCTCGTGGTGGGGCGCGGTCAGCGCCTCCTGCCGCTCGATATCAGCTGGAGCAGTCGCATCGGTCGGCGCAACATCAGTGGCATCAAGGCCTTCCTCCGGGAACACCCCGATCGCGCTCCATTCGGGGTGATCCTCTATCCTGGTGACACCGTTCAGCAGGCGGCCGAGCGGGTGGTTGCCTTGCCCTACGAGTCGGTGCTGCTGGCCGACGGGTATCTATCGGGGGGTGTTTAGCGCTGGGGTCGCTCGGTGAAAGTGCGGGGTGGATGGCGGGCATGTGAGCGGGTGACCCGTGCTCTCTCGAGGTCCATATCTGTTTGCCAGCACTGTGCCTACCCGCCGGTCAAAAGTCAGACTTCGGCAGCTGAGTGGGGCAATTTGATCACCACACATTGGCCAGTACGCAATGCCAACGGTGTTTCCGGTCTATCGCCAAAAAATTCGTCTACCGCCTTCTTGGCAGCGTCTACGTAGCCTCTAAAACCGTAATCGTCAAAAACCATAATCCCGCCATCAGTCAGTCTGGGATAGAAGAACTCGCAACAGTCCTTGACGCTCTGGTACAAATCCACATCGACGTGAACAAAGGCGTAGGTTTGGTCTTCTAGACCGCCGAAGGTATCGGGGATATAGCCCGGGAAGAACTGTAGATTTTGGTGTTCGGCCAAGTAGCTTTTGACCGCGTCAAGCGACGTGTCTCCAAAATCTCCCCGTTGATGAGAGCTTGGATCCGCATCGGCGGATTGGGGCAAGCCGGCGAACGTATCAAAAAGATGGATCGATTTGGTGGTCGGACGCAACGTATCAGCCAGCAGCCACGCGGTGCCGCCCCGGTAAACTCCGCATTCGGCAAACTGACCGGGCAATTGTAAGGCGTAGTTTGCGAGCTGTCGTAGGCTGTAGGCACGATCTTCTCGGACGACCGTATTGTCCGCAATCTTGGCATACAGCTCCGTAAACTCAGGCAAAAACCACGGCGCAAAGGTGGCGTAGCCATAGGGGATGTTCACCATATACGGATTGGGTTGAGTCAATCCGGCGTCTCGACGCACCAGATCGTATCCAAGTGCCCCGAACAACGATCTGACCATACTTCTTAGTGTCATTGGGGAGTTATCCTAGCACACCCCGATTTGATTCCCTGACTCCGTTTTTGGCGAATCGATCGACCTGGGCGCAGTTCGATTCAGTGTACGTTCCATCTCCGGCAAACGGTCGCTGATGGCTGGTCGCTCGCTCGGCTGAGCGCGTGCTGGAGTTGGACAGACTCGCGGTTTGTCTTCCCGGCTACTTGATCCGCAATCGAGCCTGCCGGATGTACTCGGTGAGCTGCTTCTCCAACGCTGTTCCTCGCAGCAGTGAGTGTGCTCGCTGCCAGTCGGCGAGGGCCAGGCGATACCCTTGCTGAAAGAAGTATGTCGACCCTTGCTATAGCCGGCGAGCGCCTTGTTGGGGCGGATCATCTTCTGCCGCAGGTTCCCCTGGTTGATGTCGGCCTGGGCCAGGCGGGGGGCGATGCGAATGGCCTCGTTGAAGTCTGCGAG
>CAZANL010000127.1:5463-9739 GCA_964486115.1 uncultured Planctomycetota bacterium | reverse complement strand
CTAAGGGCTTGTCCAGAAATAAGTGAATCACTTGCCGCCCATCGCATTTGGACGGATCGTATAATTCCATTCACCATGAAACCGATGGCGCTCTAAGTTGAGCCTGGCCATTTGTTCGTCCGTGATCTTGACGCCCTTGGGATAATCTCGCTTGTCAATCTCCGCCCTGACCCGCAACCCCGTTTTTGTTGTTGTCGCTGCAATCAAGCTCACGATGACTGCAAGACTGACAAGGGGCTTGCCTCGCCAGTTCATTGCGATGTGTGAGAACAGGCGATGCTCGATCTTGTTCCACTTGCTGGTGCCAGGAGGGAAGTGGCAGACCGTCACCGACAGCCCAGTGCGATTGGCGAACTTCTGCAACTCGAGCTTCCAGAGTCGCGTTCGTGACCCGTTGCCTCCTCCACGGGTAAAAATTACCTGCATAATTCAAGTCTGTTGGCAGTAATGGTTTATATCATGCTTGAAGCGGGGCTGGCGGCGGAGATAATGGTGGCGATGAGCTCTTATGAGGACGTACCGGATCCCAGCTGGGTCGACCTGGACGGTGAGTTGATGCCAGGTGGCAAGGCCTCGATATCGGTCTTCAACCACGGTTTTCTGTTTGGAGACAGCGTTTATGAGGTGATGCGCACCTATGGCGGGCGTCCATCCTTGGTGGAGGAGCATCTCGAGCGACTCGAGCGCAGTGCGCGGAAGCTGGCACTGCGCATCCCGATTGGTCGAGCCGAGATCGGGCGGCGCATGGACCGGCTTCTGGAACGCGCTGGCTTCGAGGAGAGTTACATTCGGGTCGTCGTCACGCGCGGGGTTGGCTTGCCCAATATCGATCCGGAGCTGGCGGGTCGGCCGCAGGTTCTGTTCATCGCAATTCCTCTCTCCCCGCCCCCGCCGGAGATGTACGAGAAGGGCGTGGACGTCGTGCTGGTGGCCATCCGCAGAACCAGCCCGCGATCCAGCAATCCCGATATCAAGAGCGGCAACTATCTCAACAGCATACAGGCCGTGATGGAGGCCCACCAGCGGAACGCCTTCGAGGGAATCATGCTGAACCATGAGGGCAATCTGACGGAGGCGTCCAGCTCCAACGTTTTTCTGGTGAGCAAGGGGACGCTGCTGACCCCCGCGCTGGCCTCTGGGATCTTGCAGGGCATCACTCGTCGCCACGTGTTACAGCTGGCCGAGAGTCATGGCATTCCGACGCACGAGCGAGTGATCAAGCCGGAGGAACTGCTGGATGCCGACGAAGCCTTCATCTCGAGCACGATCAAGGAGATCTTGCCGATCGCTCATGTCGACAGCAAACAAATACCCTGCTGTCCTGGCCCGCTTACCATGCGCCTGCTTTCGCTGTATCGGGAGGAGGTCGCTGGTGGGGATTGAGATCCTTCCCGCAATCGATCTGCGCGCAGGCCGCTGCGTGCGGCTTATCCAGGGAGACCCTGGACGGGAAACCGTTTATGCCGAGGATCCGGTGGCCCAGGCTCGACACTGGGCCGAGCAGGGTGCAGCGCGGATCCACGTCGTCGATCTCGACGGCGCTTTCTCTGGCGCTCAGCACCATCTGGAGGTGATACGGCGCATCCTCGATGGGGTTTCGATCCCGATCCAGGTCGGGGGTGGGATCCGAGACCAGACGGCTGCCCATGACCTGCTGGAGGCTGGAGTCTCACGGGTCGTGATCGGCACGGCAGCCGTAGAGCGGCCAGAGCTCCTGGCCTCGCTCTGCGGACTTTATCCGGGCCGAATCATGCTGGGCGTCGACACCCGGGCTGGGCGGGTATCACTCGATGGCTGGACTCGGGAGGGAGAGCTGACCGGGCTGGAGCTGATCGATCGCGTGGGCGATCTGGCACTGGCCGGACTGATCTATACCGATATCTCGCGGGACGGTATGATGGCAGGCCCGAACCTCGAAGCGATGCAGGCTGTGCTGGCAGTCTCGCCTTTTCCCGTGATCGCCTCCGGAGGCATAGCCTGCGAGGCGGATGTAAGGCGACTGGCCGAGCTGGGTGTCTCCGGAATGATCATCGGGAAGGCACTGTATACGGGGGACCTGGCGCTTCCCAGTCTGTTGCAACTGGTCTGAGTCGGGGCTGCTTGCAAAGGCCGCCAGATCACGTACAATTTCTCTTTCTTTGCCCCCCGCACCATTGAAATACAGGCATGGAGTTTCTCGATGGGTGAGACCCAGAATATCCGCAATATTGTCCTGGTCGGCCACTCTGGCGCAGGCAAGACCACTGTGGCCGAGGGCCTGCTTCACGCTGCCGGCCTGAGCGGAACCTGGGCCGAGCCGAAGGATGGACACTTCGACTACACGGACGAAGAGAGGGAACGTAGTAGCTCCCTCTATACCGGCATTTACCAGGGCCAGATCGGTGACGTGCACTTGACGCTGCTGGACACCCCCGGTGCTCCGGACTTCGTTGGCGAGGCGGTGGGTGCGATCAGCGCCGCTGACACCGCGGTTTTCGTGATCAGCGCCAACGACGTGGTGGGAGTCAGTACGCGCAAGATGCACCAGATTGCCCAGGATATCGAGATCCCGATGGCGATTGTGCTGACCAAGCCGGATGTGGAGAACGTGTCTGTCGGTCGGGCGCTGGAGGAGATTCAGACCTTCTTCGGGCCGGGTGCGGTGCTTGTCACCAAGCCGGAAGGAGAGGGCACCGGTTACTCTGGCATCAGCGACGTGCGGGAGGGCGCAGACGAGCTCGAGCATCTGGCAGAGGCCATCTGCAGCGTCGACGAGGAGCTGATGGATCAGTATCTCGAGGCCGGGGAGCTGACCCCAGACCAGATGAAGAGCAAGTGGACCGAGGCGATGCTCAGTCGCGACCTGATCCCGATCTTCACCGTCTGTGGAGCCAGGAAGGAGGGCGCTGCGGAGTTGCTACAGGTGATTGTCGACAGCTTCCCCAGCCCGGCCGAGGTGATGACGGTCAAGGCACAGAAGGATGGTGAGCCGGTCGAGATCCAGTCTGACGGGCCGCTGGTTGCTCGCGTCTTTAACAGTCATCTGGATCCGTTCGTCGGGCGCATCAACTACGTCCGGGTCTACGGGGGAACGGCGAAGCGGGACATGCTGTTCCTCTGCCAGTCCTCGTCAAGGCCCGAGAAGCTGGGCATTCCGCAGCTGGTGGTGGGCCCCAAGCTGGGTGACAACATCGATGCCGGTCCGGGAATGATCTTTGGCATGGCCAAATGCGACTCGGCCAAGGTGACCGAGCAGATCGTTTCGCCCGAGCTGGAGGGTCTCAAGCTGGTGGTGGTCAAGGCGCCCAAGCCGATGGTGATGGTTGCGTTGGAGCCGGCGACGCGCAAGGACGCGGACAAGCTCGTCAGCGCGCTGCGGCGGCGGATGGAGGTGGATGCCTGCATCGATGCCCATCGGGACGAAGGGACCGGCGAACTGGTGCTCGCCGGCTGCACGGATCTGCATCTGCGCATCGTGCTCGACGGGATCAAGAGGAACGACAAGGTCGAGGCGATCACCAAGCCGCCACGCGTTCCCTACAAGGAGACCGTTACCGGCAAATCGATGGTGCGTTACCGCCACAAAAAGCAGAGCGGTGGCTCGGGCGAGTTCGCCGAGGTGGAGTTGACCATCGAGCCAGCCGATGCGGACTTCATTGCCACCGGGGAAGATACTCTTCAGTACAAGGATGCGCTGAAGGGGATGAACGTCGACCGGATCTACATCCCCAGCGTGGAGAAAGGCGTCCGCGGCATCATGTCTCGCGGGATCCTGGCTGGGTTCCAGGTTATCAACATCAAGGTGACCTTCACCGATGGCAAACAGCACGACGTGGATTCGAAGGACCGGGCGTTCCAGACAGCGGCTCGCGAGGCATTCAAGCAAGGGTTCCTCGGCGTCGAACCCAGAGACTGGAACCTGCCCAATCGGGTAGAGGGCAATGCCAAGCCGGTGCTGCTCGAGCCGGTCGTGATACTCGAGGTGACCACGCCATCGTCTCACCAGGGAACCATCCTGGGCGATATGAGCAAGCGGCGGGGACAGGTCCAGGGGCAAGAGTCGAAGGGGGACATGGTGACGATCACCGTCAAGGTGCCCCAGGCCGAGGTGACCAGCTATAGTTCCGAGTTGCAGTCGATGACGGCGGGCGAAGGCTACTTCACGATGGACTTCTCGCACTACGAGCGGGTGCCTGGCAACGTCCAGGCGGACGTCGTGGCGCGGACCCAGCGAGCCAAAGAAGCCGCCTCCGCGAAATAGCAGGGGCGCTGGCCAGCGGAAGCGGCGGCGTCGGAC